>QHVP01000200.1:3105-15124 GCA_003222295.1 Acidobacteriota bacterium
CCGTCGGCGCGGCGCATGGCCTTGGCCGCCTCCAGGGCGAACTTGGCGTAGTCCTCCGCGTTCTTGTGCCCGAGCTGCCAGGGCCCGTCGATCTCGTTGCCCAGGCCCCAGATCTTGACGTTCCATGGCTTGTCGCGGCCGTTCTTGCGCCGCTGCTGCGCCCAGTAGGTGTTGCCGGCCTCGTTCGTGTATTCGACCCAGTTGCGGGCGTCCTCCACGGAGCCGAGCCCGGCGTTGATGCACACGTAGGGCTCGACGCCGAGCCGCTCGGCATAGCGCAGGAACTCGTCCGTGCCGAAGCGGTTGCTCTCGATCGAGTCCCAAGCCTGATCGCGCCGGACCGGCCGCTGGTCGCGCGGCCCGATGCCGTCCTTCCAGTTGTAGCCGGAGGCGAAGTTGCCGCCGGGCCAGCGCAGGAGGGTGACGCCGAGGCCGCGCGCGGCGTCCATGACGTCCTTCCGGAAGCCGTCGGCGTCCGCGAGCGGGCTGCCTTCCTCGAAGATACCGCCGTAGATGCAGCGCCCGAGGTGCTCGGCGAAGTTGCCGAAGACGTGCGGGTGCACCTCGCCGATCACGCGGTCGGGATCGATCTTGATGCGGGCGGCCACTGCGGCCACCGGCGTAGTGGGTGGCTGAGGGGCGGCGGTACCCGCCGGCTGGGCTTCCACCGGGGGAGAAGCGAGCAGGGCGAGGAGGGCGGCGCTCAGGCACGGCAGCCGGCGATGTTGCTTCATCGATTCAACTCCTTCTCGTGAACTTCTGGGTGCGGACGATTCCCGACCCTTCGCGGATCACGACGAGCTGGTCGGCGGCGACGGCGGGGACCTTCTCGACGGCGCCACCCGGCCACCGGATGACGAGGTCGGCGACGGTGGCGGCACCCAGGCCGAAATGCAGCCGGCGGTCGCTCGCCGAGTAGAAGCTCGCCGAGGCCATGACTTCCTGCGCCTGGGTGCGCTCCCCGTAACGCGCGACGACGCTCGCGCCGATCGCGCTCCGGTTCGACTTGACGCCCACCAGGAGGACCTTGAGCCAGTGGCCCTCGCCGCTGACGTCGTTGCGCAGGAGCGACGGCGGCTCGTTGAGATTGATCACCACGACGTCCACGTCCCCGTCGTTGTCGAAGTCGCCGAAGGCGCAGCCGCGGCTCGTGTGCACGGCGGCCACTCCGGGACCCGCTTCCTCGATCAGTTCCTCGAAGCGCCCGTCGCCGACAGGCGGGGCGTCCGGAAGGGATAGGCGGGCAGGGTCCGCTCGACCTCCGGATAGACGCTCCCGGTGGCCACGAACAGGTCGGGAAAGCCGTCGTTGTCGACGACAGCCATCCCCGCTCCCCATCCGACGTACCTCGTCTCCACGCCCAGGCCGGCTCGGATGGTGACGTCGTTGAAGTAGCCCTTGCCGTCGTTGCGATAGAGGACGTTCGTGTCGTCGGAGAAGTGGGTTTTGAAGATGTCCAGGTTGCCGTCGAGGTCGTAGTCTCCGACGGCGACCCCCATGCCCGCCTGCTCCAGACCGTCTTCGCTCAAGGCCACGCCGTGCTCGAGCCCTTCCTGGGCGAAGGTGCCGTCGTGCTGGTTGCGGAAGAGCCAGCTCGGCGTGGAGTCGCAGGCGACGTAGATGTCGGGCCAGCCGTCGTTGTCGTAGTCGGCGGCGACCGCGGTCATGGGATAGGAGCCCGAGGCGGCGGCGACCCCGGAGGCCTTGCTCACGTCCGTGAACGTGCCGTCTCCGTTGTTGTGGAAGAGGCGCGCGAACCCCGTGGGCAGGCCACGCGGCCCGCAGTTCACGGGCACGCCCTTCCAGCGGCAGTCCGGGTTCTCGCCGGGCCGGGGCAGCTTCTCCAGGGTGGTGTCGAGGTAGTAGGCGACGAAGAGGTCGAGGCGCCCGTCGCGGTCGTAATCCAACCACGTGCAGCCGGAGCCGTAGCGCACGGGTCCCTCGGCGAGGCCGGCCTTCTCGGTCACGTCGGTGAAGGTGCCGTCGCCGTTGTTGTGGTACAGCACGTTGTGGCCGCGTCAGTCCCGCCTTCGCCGTGACGTCGGTGAAGGTGCCGTCGCGGTTGTTCTTGTAGAGGCGATTGGTGGTGCCCGCGGGCGCGCCCTCCAGCCGGGTGCCGCTCAGGACCAGGAGGTCGAGCCAGCCGTCGTTGTCGTAGTCGAAGAACGCCACTCCGCACCCGACCACCTCGAGGATGTAGCTCTTGGAGTCGATGCCCCCGTAGACGACGGGATGGGTGAGCCCGGCCTTCTCGGCGACGTCGGTGAAGCGGGCCAGGAAGGGGCGGCCGGAAGGCACACCGCGCGGCTGGGGCCTCACCCCGCGCGAAGAGACCCCCTGGGCGAAGGCGCTGGAGGCGGAGCCCGCGAGGAGCGCCAGCATCCGGCGGCGCGTCATCATCGCGTGGGCTCCGCGGCCACGACGGTCTGGCCGGCGGGCACGTTCTCCATCTTCTGCACGATGCCGGAGGGCCAGCGGATCTCGACGAGATCGGCGCGAGCCGCGCCGCCCAGGCCCACGCGCAGCTGCCGGTCGCTGGCGGAGAGGTAGCCCTTCGCGGTGGTGACGGCGAAGTATTGCGTCCCCGACGCCGACACCACCTTCACGCGGCAGCCGAGGCCGTCGCGGTTCGAGGTCTTTCCCACCGTCCGGATCCCCAGCCACGGCCTCGAGCTGCCCCCGTCGTTGCGGAGCACGAGCGCGCGCTGGCCCACGTTGCTGACCACGACGTCGACGTCGCCGTCGCCGTCGAGGTCGCCGAAGGCGGCGCCCCGGCCGGCCCACTGCCCCTGGAAGACGTCGCCGGGGGACACTCTCCGGAACCGCCCGGACTCGTTGCGCAGCAGCAGCGGCGGCTGGAGATACCGGAGGTTGGGCGCGGTCTTCTCGATCGTGTCCATCACGTGTCCCTGGGCGACGAAGATGTCCTTCCATCCGTCGTTGTCGTAGTCGAAGAAGCCCATACTCCACCCCGCGAAGGCGAGAGTGGCGGCTCCCACGCCGGAGCTGTTGGTGGCGTCCTGGAAGCTGCCGTCGCCGCCCTGGTGGAAGAGGCGATAGCGCTCGTTGGAGAGGTCCGTGATCAGGACGTCGGGACGGCCGTCGTTGTCGTAGTCCGAGAAGTCGACGCCCATCCCGGCGAAGGTCTTTCCGTCCTCGTTGAACCCCACCCCCGCGAGCAGGCCCACCTCCTCGAACGTCCCGTTCCCGCGGTTGTGGAAGAGGAACGACTGCACGGAGTCGTTGGCCACGAAGACGTCCACGAAGCCGTCGTTGTCGTAGTCGGCGAAGGAGACCCCGAGTCCCTTCCCGCCCGCGACGGCGATGCCCGCCTTCGCGGACACGTCCGTGAACGTCCCGTCCCCGTTGTTGTGGTAGAGGATGTTCGTGGCCGCCTCGTAATTGTCGGGGTGGCAGTAGGCGCGGTAGCCCGGCTTCTTCTCCCCGCAGTAGCCGTTCTTCTCGAAGGTCCATTCCACGTAGCGCGTGACGAAGAGGTCGAGCCGGCCGTCGTTGTCCGCGTCGAAGAAACCCGCGCTCGCGCTCCAGCCGGACGCGGCCACTCCGGCCTTCGCGGTGACGTCGCGAAACGTGCCGTCGCCCTCGTTGTGGTAGAGGGTGTTGCCGCCGTAGCCGGTGACGTAGAGGTCGGGGAAGCCGTCGTTGTCGTAGTCGCCCACCCCCGCTCCCATGCCGTAGCGGTTCTGCGGCATCCCGGTGAGGCCCGCGTTCTCCGTGACGTCGGTGAAGGTGCCGTCGGGCTTCTGGCGGAAGAGGCGGTTCCAGTAGCGGGGGTCCGACTTGTCCGGCCGCTTCCCCGGGGGCATGGGATCCTCGAGCCGTGCGCCGTTCGTGAAGAAGACGTCCAGCCGCCCGTCCTGGTCGTAGTCGAGGAGGGCGACGCCGCCGCCCATGGTCTCGATCAGGTACTTGTTCGAGGTGGCCGAGCTCTCGTGCATGAAGTCGATCCCGACCGCTTGCGCGACATCGGTGAACCTCACCTCGGGTGACGGAGCGGCGGCGGCCAGCAGCAGGGCGACAACCATGGCCCTCACCCCAGCCGGCGTTTCTCGACGATGCCCTTCGCCTCCTGGACGACGAATAGGTGGTGGGCGGGAAGGTCCTTGAACGTCTCCTTGAGGCCGGAGGGCCAGGCGATGTCGAGGGAGTCCGCGACCGCGGCCCGCCCCAGCCCGAAGTGGAGGCGGAGATCGCTCTGCGAGTAGTAGCTCCCTCCGCTCATGACCTCGCGGATCTGGACGTGGGAGCCGATCCGGACGGTCACCCGGGCCCCGATGGCCGAGCGGTTCGACTTCGTGCCCACGCACTTCACCAGGATGGAGCCGTGGCCGCTGCCCCCCTCGTTGCGCAGCAACGTCGGAGGGCCGTCCAGGTTGTTGACGAGGATGTCCACGTCCCCGTCGTTGTCGAAGTCTCCGAAGGCGCAGCCCCGGCCCAGGTTCTCGGCCAGGATGGCCGGCCCCGCCTTCGCGGAGACGTCCTCGAAGCGGCCGTTGCCGAGATTGCGATAGAGGACCTTCGGCTCCCGGTACTTGAGGTGGAGCTTCTTGTTCGCGATCTGGGAGTACACGTGGCCGTTGACGAGGAAGATGTCCGCCCACCCGTCGTTGTCGAAGTCGAAGAAGTCGACGCCGAAGCCGAGGTACTTGCGGTTGACGCCCAGGCCGGCCCGTAGGCTCGCGTCCTCGAAGGCGCCACCGCCGTAGTTGCGATAGAGGGTGGTCACCTGCTCGGAGAAGTTCGTGCGCACGATGTCCAGCCAGCCGTCGGCGTCGAAGTCACCCACGCCCACACCCATTCCGGCCAGCGCGGCCCCCTCGCCGTCGAAGGCGCAGCCGGCCGGCCCCGCGATCTCGCGGAACGTGCCGTCGTGGTTGTTGCGATAGAGAAGGCTGGGGGCGGTGTCGCAGGCCACGTAGATGTCGGGCCAGCCGTCGTTGTCGAAGTCCGCCACCGCCGCCCCCATTCCGTACGAGCCGGTCGGCTGCCAGCCCGTCGGCACGAAGACCATGGATGAAGGCCCGCGCGGACGCGCGATCCCCGAGCTCTCCGACACGTCGGCGAAGGTGCCGTCACCCTTGTTGCGGTAGAGGACGTTCGTGCCTCCCGCGTATCCCAGCGGCCCGCAGGGAACGGGGATGTCGTTGTAGAGGCAGTAGGCGGCTGCGCCCGGGCGCGGAGCCTTCGCCGGGTCGAAGTTCAAGTAGCTGGCCACGAAGAGGTCCAGGTGGCCGTCGCGGTCGTAGTCGAGGAAGCAGCAGCCCGCGCCCCAGCGGCCGGGCGGGCCCGCGACTCCCGCCTTCTCGGACACGTCGGTGAAGGTGCCGTCGCCGTTGTTGTGGTAAAGGACGCTCTTCCCCCAATAGGTGACGAAGAGGTCGTCATGGCCGTCGTTGTCGTAGTCGCCCACGCAGCAGCCCTGGCCCCAGCCGGAATGGAGGAGGCCGGCCTTCTCGGTGACGTCCGTGAACGTGCCGTCGCGGTTGTTGTGGAAGAGGTAGCTCCGGGGCCGGCGGTCGCGGACGGCGGGGTCGAGGCTGGTGCCGTTCACGAGGAAGATGTCGAGCCATCCGTCGTGGTCGTAGTCGAAGAAGGCGGCGCCCCCGCCCATCTCCTCGAGCAGGAACTGCTTGTCGTCGCGGCTTCCCGAGACGTTCACCGCGCCGAGCAGCCCCGCAGGCCCGGTGACGTCGGTGAAGGAGACGCCCGCCGCGGTCTCGGCGAAGGGCGGCCGCGCATCGGCGCGCCGGGGCAGCACGGCGGCGGCCAGGGCTCCGCTCATCGTGCGCAGGAACCCGCGGCGGGAGGGGGGGCCGGGGTAACCGATCGTCACCCTCCGGCGCCCGGCGCCGCCGCGCTCTTGCGCTGGTCGCGGCGCATCTTTTCGAGCTCGCTCGCGTCGTGCTCGAGGCGCTTGAACGACTCGAGGGCCTTCCGGCTCTCGTCCGCCCTGCCCAGGCGGCGGTAGAGGTTGGCGAGCACGTAGTAGTGTGCCGAGGACCGGGGGTTGAGCGCGATCGCCTCCTTGAGCGAGTCCACCGCGTCGTCCAGGCGCGACAGGCGCTCCTGGGCCTTGGCCTGCTGGAACCAGGCAGCGTCGGTCTTGGGGTCCAGCTCCAGGGCCTGGTGCGCGTACGCGAGCGCCTTCTCGGCATCGCCCGTGCGGTTGTAGTACGCACTCAGGCTCACGTGGGCGGAGACGAAGCGGCCCTGCCGCTCCCTGTTGAGCGCGATCGCCCGCTCGTATTCCGCGACGGCGCCGGCGTCGTCACCCAGGGCCTCGAGCGCGAAGCCGAGGGCGTCCAGCGCCTCGAGATAGCTCGGGTCCAGGCGGACGGCGGCCTCGAGCGCCTTCCGCGCCGGCTCCCAGTTGTCCTGGACCGAGAAGAGCTTGCCCAGGTTGTAGTGCATCTCCGACGCGTCCGGCTTGAGGCGGATCCCCTCCTCGAACTCGCGCTGGGCGGCGTCGAAGCGCCCGATGATCATCAAAGTGCGGCCGAGGATCTTGTGGGCCTCGGCGTTCTCGACGTCGAGCTGGAGCGAGCGGGCGAGGGCCTGGATGGCCTCGCCGAGCTTCTGCTGGGCGAAGCAGGCGTAGCCGAGGGCGTACCAGCCCCAGGAGGACCGCGGGCGCTCGTCCTTCACGTACGCGGCGAGCAGGGGCTCGACCTCCGCGTAGCGGCCCTCGCGGAAGTAGCGCTCGAGCTCCGCCACCCGGAAAGGATCGTCTGACGTGGACGGCGCCGGCGGCGCCTGCTTGAGCCGCACCTGCTCGAGCAGGCTCTGCGCCTCCGTAGAGTCCGGACGGAGCTGGATCGCATGGCGAGCCTTCGCGGCCGCACCCTCGAGGTCGCCCTTGTCGAGCGCGGCCCGGCCCTCCAGGACGTCCAGTGTCGCCGTCTTGTCGCGGTCGTCGGCGGCCACGAGCGCGCGCCCCTTCTGGAGCTCGGAGGTCGCTTCGTCCTTGCGCCCGGCACGGGCCAGGGCGAGTCCGAGCTGATACCGCGCCTCCCCGTTCTCGGGCGCCGTGCGCGTCGCCTCCTGCAGCTCCTTCACCGCCTCCGCGACCTTGCCCTCGCGCAGGTACGCCTTGCCGAGGGCGACGCGGGCCCGCGCGAAGGCCGGATCGAGCTCGATGGCCTTCTGGAGCTGCTCGATCTCCTTCGCCGCTTCCCCGGTGGGGCTGGCGCCGTAGGCGGCGGCGAGGTTGAAGCGGGCCTTGACCGAAGTCGGAGCCAGAGCCACCGCCTTCTCGAGCTCGCGGACGGCCTCCGCCCCGTCGCTGGGCACGAGAGCCGCACCGAGGTTGACGTGCGCGTCCGCGTAGTCCTTGTCGAGGCGCACGGCTTCGCGCAACTCCGCGATCCCGGCCGGATCGTCGCCGGACTGGATGAGCACCAGGCCGAGGTTGTTGTGGGCTTCCGCGTCGCCGGGCCGCAGCCGGACGGCTTCCCGGAAGGCCGCCGCCACCTCGCCGCTGCCGGCTCCCTGGCGGCCGAGGAGGAGGCCGAGCACGTTGTACGCGTCGGCGCGGCCGGGGTTGGCGGCGATGGCCGGCCGGAGGGCCGTGACCGCGGCCGGCCAGTCCGGGGCCGGCACGGCCGGCGGAGGGACGTTGAGCCCGGCCTCGAGCTGTCCGATCGCCTTGTCGAGGTCTCCCGCCCGGAGGTACGTGATCCCGAGGTCGACGTACACGGCCGCGGTCGGCGGCAGGAGCGCGATCGCGCGCTGGAGGCTCGCCCGCGCTTCCGCGAGGTCGCCCGTCTCGCGCAGCGCCGTGCCGAGGAACGCGTGCGCGTCGCCGGCGGCGGGATCGAGGAGGAGGCTCTTGCGCAGCTCGGCGATGGCCTGGTCTCGCGAGCCGCTGTACCACCGGGCGACGCCGAGGCTGTAGTGGGCCTCGGGGGACTCCGGTTGGAGGGCGACCGCGCGCTCGAGGTGGGTCACGGCCTGCGGCAGCTCCTTGAGCTGGCCGAGCACGAAGCCCAGGACGCGATGCGCGTCGGCGTGGGTCTCGTCGAGACGCACGGCCTGGGCCTCGTCGGCCGGGCTCTTCGCCTCCGGCGCCGGGGGAAGTGCTCGGCGCGCCAAGGCAGCCTGCTGCCGGAGGGCGGCGCCGAGCGCGTAGTAGGCCTCGCGCTTCTCGGGATCGAGCTCGATCACCTTCTCGAAGGCGGCGATGGCGCCCCCGAGGTCACCGCTCTGGCGCAGCGTCTGCCCGAGCTCGTAGCGAAAGAGAACGCTCGTCGGGTCGCCAAGGGCGGCGCCCCGCAGATGAGGCAGCGCCGCCTCCAGGTCGCCTTTCGCGCGCAGGGCCAGGCCGAGGTTGAAGTGCGCGCCCAGGTTGTTCGGCTCGAGGAGGAGGGCCTTCTCGAAGACCGCGACCGCTTCCGTATAGTCGCCGCTGGTGGCCAGGGCCGAGCCGAGGTTCGTAAAGGCACGGCCGTACTTCGGGTCGAGCGCGATGGCCCTCCTCAGCGCGGCGATCGCGCCGGGAAGGTCCGACTTCTCGGAGAGAGCGACGCCGAGCCAGTTGTGGGCCTCGGCCGAGCGCGGAGCGACCTCCACCGCCGTCCGGAACTCCTGGAGGGCGCGCGGAAACTCGTTCCGGCCCCAATACGCGAGGCCGAGCGCGACGCGCGCGCCGGCATCGCTGGGATCACGCTGGACGGCGGCCTCGAGCTGGCCCAGGGAGGGGGCGGCCGCGCCCGCCTTCTGCTCCTGGGCGGTCGCGGTCAGGCCCAAGGTGAGAAGGACGACCAACGGACCGTAGAGGACCGGGCGACCTTTCATCCCTCGGGATCGAGCAGGCGCAGCTGCAGCCGCGATGTGGCGTCGTCCTCCTCGCGAAGCGACTTCGCCAGCGCGAGCTGCTTGTCCGCCTCCTCCCTCCGACCCGTGCGCGCCATCAGCAGGCCGAGCTGGTAGTTGGCTTTCACCGACTTCGGGTTGAGCTCGACCGCCCGTCGCAGGAGCCTCTCCGCCTCGTCCTGGCGCCCACCGTTCATCAGCAACCCGCCGAGGGCTTCGCAGGCCGAAGCGTGGTCCGGATGGCGCCGGAGGAGGTCCTCCAACCGCTCGATGGCCTCGGCGTCGCGGCCCTGGTCCCGGGCGGCCAGCGCCAGGTAGTAGGGCGAGGCCACCTGGTTCGCGTCCAGCCGCAAGCTCTCCCGCAGCCGCGCCTCCGCTTCCGCCGGGTGCCCCTGCATGTAGAGCACGGACCCGAGCGCGTACTGGAGCTGCGCATCGGCCGGCCGCTTCGCGACCATCGGCTCGAGCAGCGCTTGCGCCGCCTCGTATTGGCGCCGGCCGACCCTGGCCACGGCGAGGGTGTACTGATAGGCGGGCTCGCCGGGCTTCATCTCCGCGGCCCGGACGAGCGCGGCCTCGGCGTCCTCGAGGAGGTCCATCTTCAGGCAGACGCGGCCGAACCCCAGGAGGATCTCCGCATCGTTCGCGGCCAGCTTCTTCGCGCGCACCCAGTACGAGAGGGAACGCTCCAGCTCACCCTGGCGCTCGGACACCACCGCCGCCTGCCGCAGCGCGATCAGCGAGCCGGGCCTCAGGCCCAGCGCCGCGTCGTAGGCGTCGAGCGCCCGCGAGTGATCGCCCTTGACGACGTAGGCGCCGCCCAGGGCGAAGGCCAGCTCGTAGGACGATGGTTCCGCCGTCCGGGCCTGCTCGAGGACAGAGGTGCCCTCCGCCACCAGGCCGCCCTTGACGAGGATCTCGGCGAAGCTCGCGGACCAGGCGGCGGAGACCGTCCCCAGCCGCTTCGAGTCACCTACGAGCGCGGCGGCGGATGACCGGTCGCCGGTCTTCAGGAAGTCGGTGGCCAGCACGAGCACTCCGTCGGGAGAGAGCTTGAACGCGGCCAGGGCCGGCTTCGCCAGCTCCAGCGACCCCTTGTAGTTTCCCTTCTCCGCCTCCGCGCGGGCGAGGGCCATCCGCGCCGCCGTGTTCGACCCGTCGCGCTCGAGGACGCGGCGGAAGAGGGGAAGGGCCGCCTCGTCCTTCCCTTGCAGCGAGTAGACCTGGGCCAGGTTCAACTGGGCCCCGAGGAGCCGCGGGTCCAGCCGGACGGCTTCCCGGAGGAGGTCAGCACCTTCCTCGAGGCGGCGCTGCTGCACGCGGATCGCGCCCAGCACGGAACAGGCCGCGGCCCGCGTGTCGGGGTCGGACAGCGCGAGCTGGGCCTGCTGGTCCGCTTCCTGGAGCCGTCCTTGCTCGACGAGGGCGGCCGCGCGCTGGAGGGCCGCTTGCGCCTGGGCGGCGAGGGTGGCTCCTGGCATCCATAGGCCGAACAGGAGCACGGCAAGGGAAAGGACTCGGTTTCGGCGCCGCCTCCTCCCCGGAGACTCGAGGGCCTCCGGGGAGGGGATATCCTTCTCTAGGGCTCCCACTGCGACACGACTATCACTATCAGTAGTCGAGCCGCAAGCCGAACTGGACCGACCGCGCCTGGTTGCATTGCGTGCTGACGGTACCGAACGCGGAGGAGCTGAAGTTCGTGTTCGGGTTGCAGAACGTATTCCGGTTGAAGATGTTGCCGACCTCGGCGACGAACCGCATCTTGAGGTCGCCCTTCAGGTTGAAGTTCTTGGAGAGGGTCAGGTCCTCGTTGAAGTTCCTGAACCCGCGCACCGACCCGTCGGCCCGAGGCGCGTTGCCGAACGTGAGGGGACCCGGGTCCGACCAGCCCGCGCTGTTGAAGTAGTTGTCCGTGGTGGGGTCGAAATCCCCCCCGCCGACCACGGCATCGGTCCCCGTGCGGTTCGGGCGCTTCTCGGTGTTGAAGAGCAGGCCGCCCATGTCGTTCGACATCGTGATCCGCAGAGGCCGGCCGCTCTCGTAGCGCAGGACGCCGCTGACGTTCCAGCCGCCGAGGAGGGCTCTCTTGGCCCCCGTCCAGCTGTTGGAAGCGAGGGACGCGATGTCCCAGGTGAAGCCCGCCAGGAACACGTGAGGCGTGTCGTCCAGGCTGAGCCCGTAGTCCGCGGTGTCCCAGTTGACCGGATCCTGGACGCCGCCGTTGATCCCCTCGTTACCCTGCCCGCTCTCCGCGCCGTTGTTCTTCAGCTTGGAGTAGGTGTACCCGAGGCGGTACTGGAGCCCGCCCGAGAGGCGCTGCTCGAGCACGACCTCCAGGGCGTTGTACCAGCTCCGCCCCAGCGGGAGTCCCCGCCATTCGATGTTCTGGTACTGTGGATACCTCCGCAGCGCCTGGGCCACGGTCCCGTTGAAGCCCGCGTAGGGAATCGGGATGTTGGCCTGCCGGGCGGCGGGGGAGTTGATGTTCGAGTTCAGCAGCGCGGCGCCCAGGGACAGGACGGCGGGATCGTTCATGTTGTAGTCGAGGCCCGCGCGCTGCCCGGAATGATTCAGGCGGCTCCCGTGGTTCCCGATGTAGGAGACGTCGAGCATCATGTTCTTGTTCAGCCGGTGCTCGAAGGTCACCGACCAGTTCTGGAAGCGCGGCAGCGTCAAGCCATCCGGCGACACGGCGGGCACGCCGCCGCCGAGGCCGATGGTGGGGTCGATGAACGGGGGTTGCCGGATGTTCTGCGTCGGGAACCCGTTGTCGAGGAGGAACGCGGGGAACTGCCCGTTGGTCGTGTTCGGCGCCACCGGGTTGGACGCGAACCCGAGGTTGGGGTCGCCCGTGAACTGGGAGAACGCCACTCCCGCGTAGTACATGCCGTAGCCGCCGCGGATCATGTTCTTGTCGTTGGCGCGATAGGAGAAGCCCGCCCGCGGCCCCCAGGCGTCCCAGCTCGGGTTCTCGAACGTCCGCCGTCCCGTACGACCCGGACCGTTGCCCGCGAAGATCACGGCGCCGAGGCGGCCTCCCGCGCCCGGGTTGGGCGTGTTCGGATCGAACGTGGAGTACTCGTCGTTCTGCTCGGTGCGGGCGGTCTAGTAGTCCAGGCGCAGCCCGGCGTTCAGGGTGAGCTTGGGGTTGACCTTGAACTCGGCGTTGACCCACGGCGAGAGGTAG
>QHVP01000202.1 GCA_003222295.1 Acidobacteriota bacterium
GACGCGCGTGGTGATCATCTCGTGCTGGCGGCGCGTGAGCGGCAGGTCCGGCGACATCAAGGCTCCGAAGGTCGAGAAGGCGTGGTGCAAGGCCTCCGGGATGAGGGTGTGGGTGGCGACGATGCTCGTGCTGCCGTCGTCGCCCGGCTCCCGCGCGTACTCCTTGGGATAGAGCTTGCGCTGCGCCTCCAGTGCCCGGCGCAGCACTTCGTCCGCCTGGGTGAACGGAATCGTCTTGATCCAAGCCATTGGCTTCGGAGATGCCCTGGACTAGCTGCCCCCGGACCGGCGCGGGATGTTCAGCTTGCCGAAGCCGCGCGTGTTCTGCTGGCCCTTCCAGGGCTGCCGCGTGCCGTGCTTGGCCGGAACGGGCGCCGGCTTCTGGGCTTCGGGGGCGGCTTCGGTCGCCGGGGCGACCTCCTTCGCGCGCTTGGCGCGCTCCGCTTCCTCGTCCTTGATCAGGTGGCACTGCTTGTACTTCTTGCCGGAACCGCAATGGCACGGATCGTTGCGGCCCAGCTCGCGTCGCGTGGGTTCTGCCAAGATCCTCCTCCGAGCCTCCCAGTCTAGCTTACTAAGCAGGGGGACACTCACGCATCACCACGCGATTACGCAGACCGCCGATCGTGAACGACCGTTCCTGAGGCAACGTCAGGGCGACGGCGATCCGCATACTGCGTGTTGTCCAATTGTTTGAAAGTCACTCTCCACTTGCTTACCGACGAGGCGCGTCGTATGTTCTTGTTGGTAACCGAGGGGAGCGATGAGCAAGCCGACCGATCTGCTGCAGGGCACGCTCGATCTCCTGATCCTTAGACAACGCATCCGACAGATGTCGAACGAACAGCTGCGCGTGGGGCAAGGCTCGCTCTACCCGGCCTTGCACAAACTCGAGCAGAACGGCTGGATCGAAGCGAAGTGGGGCGAGAGCGAGAACAACCGCCGGGCGAAGTACTACGCGCTCACCCGGGCCGGGCGGAAGGCTCTTGCGAAGGAGACTGCCCAGTGGGATCGCCTATCGGCGGCGATCTCTCTCGTGGTGAGACCCACCTGAGCACGGGAGGAGCACATGCGCTGGATCGACGTGTTTGGCCTCCGACTTCGTTCCCTCTTGCGGTCCACGCGCGTCGAGCACGAGATGGACGAGGAAGTGCGTTACCACTTGGAGCGCCAGGTCGAGGAGAACGTTGCCGCGGGCATGTCTCCGGAGGAAGCTCGCTACTCCGCTCTGCGGGACTTCGGTGGTGTCGAGCAGAGCAAGGAAGAGTGCCGCGACGCCCGCGGATTGGCCCTCGTGGATAGCGTCCGCCAGGATCTGCGCTACGCGCTGAGAATGCTGCGCAGGAATCCTGCGTTCACGGTGGTCGCTCTCGTGTCGATCGGGTTGGGCGTCGGCGTGAATTCCGCCATCTTCTCGCTCGTGGACCAGGCGCTCTTGCGGCCGCTCCCCGTCCGGGAGCCGGAGCGGCTCGTGCTCCTGAGCTGGAATGGGACCTTCATCGGCAAGGGATGGGGAAGCGGCGACCTCCTTTCGCACCCAATGTTCCAAGACTTGAAGACCGACAACCAGGTGTTCGACGGCGTCTTCTGCCGACATCCAACCTCTGTCTACCTCTCGCTGGAAAAGACGCCCGAACTCGCGAACGCCGAGATCGTCTCCGGAAACTACTTCGACATCCTCGGCGTGCGCCCGACAGTCGGTCGACTCCTCGACGATTCGGACGACCTCCAACCGGGCGCCCATCCTGTCGTGGTGCTGTCGTTCGACTACTGGAAGAACCGACTGGGCGAGAGGTCCGACATCGTCGGCCACAAGGTCCTCGTCAACAACTATCCGATGACCGTGGTCGGGGTGGCGGCCGCCGGGTTTCGCGGGATGGACTGGGGAGAGGTCCCGTCGCTGTGGATTCCCACGATGATGAAGAAGCAGGCCACGCCGGACTTCGACTGGCTCGAAGACCGGCGCGGCAGATGGCTTCACGTGTTCGGGCGGCTGAAGCCAGGCCTCTCGGCGCACCAGGCCCAGGCCGGGCTCCAGGCCTGGTTCAAGAGGACGCTGCGGTCCGACACGGAGCGAGAAGGTTGGCCTGTCGTTTCCGAGGAGCAGCGGCGGGACTTTCTCGCTTCGACCTTGGACGTCTTGCCGGCCTCACATGGGCGCTCGGATCTGCGGGGACGCTTGGAGCGGCCCCTGCTGGTGCTCTTGGCCGCAACAGGACTCGTCTTGTTTCTCGCGTGCCTGAACGTCGCGAACCTCTCCCTTGCATGGGGCTTTGCTCGGCGACGGGAGACCGCGCTGCGGCTGGCGCTTGGAGCGTCGCGGGGACGCATCGTTGGAGGATTGCTCACTCAGAGCGCCCTCCTCGCCCTGGCCGGCGCGGCGCTCGGCGTCTTGCTTGCGCGGGTCGGTTCATCCGCGCTCATCTCCTTCCTTCCTCCGAGCGCCCACCTGGACTCGAATGTCAACCCGCGTGTGTTCCTCTTTGCCCTTGCGGTCGCTTTGTCGACGGGCCTGTTGTTCGGCCTCGTGCCGGCGTTCGAAGGCAGCCGAACCCAACCTGGACTGACTCTGAAAGCGGACTCGCCGAGCGTGGCGGGCGGCATCGGTCTGCGGCAGTCCCTGGTCGTCGGTCAGATTGCGCTTGCTCTCGTTCTTCTGATCGGCACCGGCCTCTTCGTCCGCACCCTGTCCAACTTGCGCGAGCGTGGGCCCGGGTTCGACACCACCAACCTGCTGACGTTCCGGGTCGACGCCAGTCGCAACGGCTACGGCGAGCCCCAGTCGAAGCGCCTGATGGTCGATTTGCTCGTCGCCGTACGCAATCTGCCTGAGGTCCAGAGTGCGGGCCTCTCTGCGGCCGAGCTACTGGGTGGAGGCAGTTGGAACCAGCGCGTCACGATCGATTCCGGAACCCGCTTGACCACCAAGGACGTCGTTCACTGCAACGCGGTCACCTCCGGCTTTTTCGAGACGCTCGGTGTGCCCGTGCTCAGTGGCCGCCCGTTCGACCAACGCGATACGAGCGACCGGGTATCAGACCCCTTCGCTCCCGCCTTCAGTTCGGCCATCGTCAACGAGAGCTTCGCCAAGCGCTACTTCGGGGATCGGAGCCCCCTGGGAGCCCGGCTGGGACTGGGGGACAAGCCGGATACCAAGGCCGATGTGGAGATCGTCGGCGTCGTCAAGACCTTCAGCTATCGTGGAATCCGCGAGACCGACGACCAAGCGTACTTTCCCTTCTTCGAGCTCCCGGTCTCCGGCGGTGGCTTCTACGTCCGTACGCGAACCTCGTCGGTGGCTGCCTTCTCTTCGATTCGCGCTCTCGTTCACCGGGTCGACCCTGCGCTACCCGTCGACCGCCTCACGACGCTCGACGATCAGCTCGACCGAGCGCTGGCGAATGAGCGGCTCTTGGCGATGCTCGCCACCGCCTTCGCCGGACTCGCGATGCTGCTGGCCGGCGTCGGTCTCTACGGCGTCACATCTTTCGTCGTCTCCCGCCACACGCGCGAGATCGGCATCCGCATGGCCTTGGGGGCTCAAAGGACAAACGTGTTGCGATCAATACTCGGCCAGGCCGCGCGCTTGGCGGCGGTGGGTCTCGTCCTTGGGACTCTCTGCGCGTTCGCTTTGAGTCGCCTCCTCACCTCCCTGCTCTACGGCGTGAACTCGGGCGATCCACTCACGTATGCGGGAGCGGCCGTGATCCTCGGAGGCGTGACTCTCCTCGCCACGTTCGTTCCTGCACGCAGCGCGTCGCGAGTCGATCCGATGGTGGCTCTGCGGCACGACTGACCTTAGTGCCGGGTAGTCCGTGGCGTTCGCGACCCCTAAGATCCGCCTCGCACGTCGCCGCCGCTTCGCGGCGCCGCCGCGCTCTGCGAACGGCTGCTCCTACCGCAGGCGGCGGGTCAGGCCGAGAATCAGGCCGAAGCCGAAGAGGAGTCCTTCGTAGGCGGCCATCACCGTGCGCGTGACCGGCCCCATCTCGCGCTCCCCCACGAGGCGGGCGACGGGGCTCAGCCCGACCTGCGAGCCCTGGAACGCGCGCGCCATCGCGTTCAGGCTGGCGCCGGCCAGCGAGCGGCCGGCCCAGGTGAGGGCGATGCCCGCCAGCGCGCAGCAGAGGCCAGCGACGAGCGCGGCCATCACGCGCTCGGCGCCGCGTGGGGCGGCCATCCCGCCGTCCGGCCGTGGCGTGGCCAGCGCGTAGCCGAGGCCGGCGGCGGCGCCCAGCCCGAGACCTTCGAGCCCGCCGCCCACCATCCACAGGTCCTGGCCGAACAGCGCGGCCAGCGTCCATCGGCCGATCACGTGCGCCGCGAACCCGACCACGGCGCCGCCGAGGGCACCCAGGGCCACCAGGGCCAGGCCGCGCAGCGATCGTGCGAGCGCTTCCGCCATGGCGAGCCCGGCGCCCACGCCGGCCGCCCCCAGGCCGCCGACGAGCGCGCCGACCAGGGCCAGCGGCAGGATCACGCTCGCGCGTGCGGAGGATCCCGGGGCCAGCACAAGGGCCAGGCCACCGAGGGCGCCCCCGACGAGGCCCGCCGTCGCGCCACCAGCGGAGGCGCCCGTCCATCGCCGGCCGGCCAGCCGCAGGGCGCGGCGCAGGCGCATGTGGATGAGGATCCGCGCCGCGGTGAGGCCAGCGGGCGCGCCGAGCAGCGGCACGAGGCCGGCGCCGGCCACGTCCCAGCGCGTGTCGCGGAGCAAGGCGCGCGCGGAAGCATGGCCCGGGCGCTGGTCGAGGCGCCGCAGCGCTTCCTCCGTCCCCAGCGCGTGCAGCGCTTCCGCCGCCTCGCGCCGCTCCGCCTCGCCCTCCTCGCCGGCGGCGACCGGCTCCGTCACCAGCAGCCGGGAGAGCGCGGACTCGTAGGGATCGGCGGGGGCGGCCGCGGACGGGGCCGTGGCCACCGGAGCCTCGAGCGGTCCGTCATCGGGACCCTCCGCGACGTCCGGGAACACGAACTGATAGCCGTGCCGTGACACCGTCCGCACGAACGCGGGCTCGCGCGACTGGTCCCCGAGCGCGCGCCGGAGGCTGCGCACGGCCTGGGTCAGGGCACCGTCCGACACCACGACGTCGCTCCACACCACGTCCAGGATGTCGCGCCGCGGCACCGCCTCGTGACGCCGCTGGACGAGGAGGATCAGGAGGTCGAGATAGCGCGGGATGAGCGGCACCTCACGGCCGTCGCGGACCAGGACCCGCCGTGCGGGCGAGAGCGTGAATCCACTGAATCGATAGCGCGACCGGCCGGCGGGAGGCGGTGGGCCCTCCGCCCCTTTCAGCGGTTCCCTCGGAAGCAGAGCCGGGCCAGCTCGTCCGCGCGCTCCGCGCCCACGAAGGCGACGAGGCCGCGCCGGATGGTCTCCTGGAGCGCGGTGAGGACGGCGGGGTCGACCGGACCCTCACCCACCACGCCGTGCTTCGCGCACAGGTGTCGGGCGACCGCGTCGGCGGTGTTGGCCCCGAGGTGGGGCGTCAACACCTGGGCGATGCGCGTGGGAACGTCCATCCGTGGACTGGCGAGCCTCCGCGCGGAGGATAGCACGCAGGGAATCGCCCGCGATCAGGCCCGCTGGTCCGGACGGACGGAACGTCCGGGGCGCCGACCGAGACGCGTGGCCAGCCGGAGGACCTCCGCCACCGCCCGCGCGGACGCCATCTCGCCCAGCGGCCGGTGCGGCGCGTCGCCTTCGAAAGCCGCGGGAATGCTGGCCAGGGTGCCGTCGGCCAGCCGGGGCGCGAACTCGTCCAACCATCGCCAGGCCTCGGCCTTCGCCGACTCGCCATGGACGCGGATGAGCGCGTCGAAGTAGAGCGCGGCCAGGCACGGCCAGGCGGCGCCCCGGTCGAGGGACACCGCGCGGAGGCCCTGCTCGCCCGCGGTGCCTTCGTAGGCGGGGTCGGTGGCGGCGAGCGAGCGCACGCCGACGGGGGTGAGAAGGGTTCGGCGCACGACCTCGAGGACGCGCTGCGCCTTGTCGC
>QHVP01000201.1 GCA_003222295.1 Acidobacteriota bacterium
CGGAGAGGCACCGATCCTCATCCGGATCGAGACCAAGGCGGGACACGGCGGAGGCAAGCCCGTGTCGAAGCAGATCGACGAATTGGCCGACATATACGCGTTCTTGTTCCGCGCGCTGAAGATCGAGTAACAGGGGCTTGGCGGCCGACCGCAGAGCACGGCGGCGCCGCGCAGCGGCGGCGACGTGCGAGGGGGGGTTCAGGGGGGGTCGCGCTACGCTCGCCTACTCCCTGCCGACACCCAGCGCGTCCGCCACTCGGTTGATGTAGTTGAACCAGGACGCGATCAGCGTGATCT
>QHVP01000198.1:0-11670 GCA_003222295.1 Acidobacteriota bacterium
GGGGGGAACGCGCGGCATCCACGGATCGCGGGGAGGCGCGCTGGTGACGCGGGTCGAGGATCCTGCCGCCGGATTCGCCCTCCTCCGCGCCCTCGCCCTGTACCTGGTGTCGGTGCTCACCGCGATGGCGGCCCTCCTGGCCTGGCCCGCGCGCGCGTCGCTGGCGACCGCCCTTGTGGTGGCGCCCGCCTCCGCCTTCGCGCTCGTCGCGGGCGAGCTGGGGGCGCCGGCCGCCGCCGAGGCGCAGAAGACGTGGCGCGCGCGGGGCCGGCTCCTCTTCGCCGTCGCCTACGCGGCCCTGGTGTCGATCGCGGTCCTCGTGGCCTCCGCCGTGCCGGAACCGGCCCTGTTCGCTCGCGAGGCCATCGTCTTCGCGGCCCTCCAGCCCGCCTTCCTGCTGATCGCGGCTGCGATGGCCGACGTGCGCCTCGCGCTCGTCAACGCTCTGGCCCTCGTCGTCCTCGCCGCCTTGCGCGGGGGCCCCGTGGCCGCGCTGGCCGCCATGGTTGCGTTCCTGCTCATCGCCCTGTTCCTGCTCGCCGACAACGCCGGCCGCATTCTCGGCGCCTACGGCGCGCGGCGCGGACCGGAGATGGACGTCATGCTGCGCGAAGGTGCGTCGGTGATGGCTCCGGTGACGGCGGGGCTGGCGCTGGTCCTCCTGCTCGCACCGCCGCAGCCCTGGGCGGGGGTGCGCTGGACGAGCAGCCCGCCGGGCGACTGGCCGAAGCACGTCTACGTCCTCGTCTTCTTCACCTCCCTCCTGGGAGCGGGCGCGGTCGGGCTGGCCGCCCAGTTCCTCCGCCGGCGGCAGCGCACGCCGCCGCCGGCGGAAGACGCCGTCGACGTCGTCGCCGTCGAGGACGAGGCCTTGCCCGACGTCGGCCCGTCCCGCCGGGCGGTCATGCCCGGGTCTCGCGGGGCGGTGGTACGCGCCTACGTCGCGTTCCTGGGCACCGCGGCCCGGCTCGGACGGCCGCGCCGGCCGGACCTGACGCCCCTCGAGTACGCGTCGTCGCTGGGCGGCGTCGCGGGCCTGGAGCGGCTGACGGAGCTGTTCATGGACGCGCGCTACGGCCCGGAGGATCCGCGGCCGGAATCTGTCGCGGCCGCCGAAACGGCGGCCGCACAGGCGCTACGCGACGTCACGGCGCGGTGGCATCCTCGAACGCACGGCCGGTTCTAGGGCGTGCCCCGAAATTGGAAATCGCTTTCGCGACGCGTACCCGGCGCCGGCCGGCGCCGGTTCAGCCCTAGTCCTGGGGGGAGGGCTGGAGACGCGGCAGCGCGGTGGCAGCCCCGGTGGCGGCGGAGGCCGCGGCCCCGACCGCGGAGCGCAGCGCGCGCAGGGCGCCCGCGTAGTAGCCCTGCTTGTGACGCAGCATCAGGTTGCCCTGGTTGATCTCGATGGCGATGCGCCGCCACTTGCCGTCGCGCATGGGATTGCTCGACACGTAGCCCAGCGCGTACTGCGTGCGCAACTCGTCGGCGATCCGGTCGTAAACGCCGTCGATCTGGGCCAGTCCGGCCGGGAAGTACGACCGTCCTCCCGTCTCCCGGGCCAGCGCGGTGAGGAAGAAGGAGGCACGGTCCGGCGCCTCCGTGTCCAGCGTGGACGTGCGCGGCGCGCGCAGGCTGATCGCGAAGATGGTGACGTTGCCCTTCTTGGCGAGCTCGAGCACCTGGTCGTCGCTGACCAGCGACGACGTGTCCTCTCCGTCGGAGAGGATCACGATCGCCTGGCGCGTCATGTCGTCGCGCTGGCGCCGGAAGCGCGGGTCCTTCAGCGTGAAGTAGAGCGCGTTGTAGACGCCCGTCGCCCCGTCCGCGGTGATGCCACGCACCGCCGCCTCCAGCTTCGCCTGCTCGTTCGTGAAGTCCTGGAGCACGGCGAACTTGTGATTGAACTGGATGATCTCGGCCTGGTCTCCGGGGCCGAGGGTGCGCACCAGGCGCATGGCCGCCGTCTTGACCGCGGGCAGGTTGGGCTGCATCGAGAGCGAGCTGTCCACCAGGATGGCCAGCGAGATGGGGAGGCGCTCCTGGGTGAAGAGGCACAGCTGCTGGGGGACCCCGTCTTCGAAGATCTTGAAATCGTCAGGGGCCAGGCCGGTGACATGGCGGTCGTGCCCGTCGGAAACCGACACATTCAGGTTGACCACGTCCACCGTCGACGAAAACGTCGGAATCCGCCGCGTCGCGTTCGTCTCGGCGTGCACCCCTCGAGCCAGGGCGACCGCCACCATCGCGCCGGCCAGGGCGCTCGCCAGCGGGGCCCAGGTTCGGTTCCGGTGTCTCATGATTCGCTGACCTCTGCTCGCTACCGCTGCTCTGTCAGCAAAAACCATACCGGCGGAACCCACAATGATCTTCGTCACGGCCGTGGTCCAGGAGGTCGCCAGCCACCGTCGCCGGCGATGGTCGGCGCGGGCCTTCCGGGTTTGACTCATCCGCCGAGTGAGCGTACGTTCGCTCGTCGCTTGTAAACGTTTCATCCGACGACAAAGCCCTCGAGTCTCCCATGGCCGCCCTCGAACCCGGCACCGCCCTCTCGCACTATAAGATCGTGTCGAAGCTGGGGCAGGGCGGGCAGGCCACTGCCTACCGGGCCGACGACCTCCGTCTCAACCGTCCGGTCGTGATGAAGGTGCTGCGGCCGGAACTGGCCGCGAACGACGCGGCGCGCCGGCGCTTCGATCGCGAGGCGCTGCTGTGCTCCGCCCTCGACAACCCGAACATCGCCGCCATCTATGACACGGGGGAAGCGGACGGGCACTGCTACATCGTCATGCAGTACGTCGAAGGGACGACGCTCAAGGAGCTGATCGGGGGCCGGCCGCTGGAAACGCCAGCCGCCCTCTCGATCGCCATCCAGATCGCGGACGCTCTCGCCGTCGCACACGCCAGCGGGATCGTACACCGAGACATCAAGCCTTCGAACGTAATTGTGACCACGGCCGGCCAGGCCAAGGTCCTGGACTTCGGCCTGGCCAAGCTGCTCGGGGGCCAGAGGCCGGAGCTGGACGCCGACGACTCCCTGACCGACGTCGGCGTGCCTTACGGCTCCCTCGGTTACGGCTCGCCCGAGCAGGCCATGGGCCAGCGCGCGGACCACCGGTCGGACGTCTTCAGCCTGGGGGTGGTGCTCTACCAGATGGTCACCGGCCACCTGCCGTTCCCGGGCAGCACGCCGCTGGAGCGCATTCGTGCGGTGCTGCACCAGGACCCCGTGCCCATGGCCCGATTCAACCCGCGGGCGCCGACGGCGCTGCAACGCATCCTCGAGCGCGCGTTGGCCAAGGACCCCGCCGACCGCCATCAGACCATGGCCGCCCTGCGCGACGAGCTCAAGGCCCTCGAGCGGCGGCTGGCCCGCGATGCCGCCGCCGGCGGCGCCACCGCGCGTGTGCCCGGCCGCGTCCCTCGCCCATGGGCCGCGCTGGGGGCGGGCCTCGGACGCGTCTTCGGCCGCCGCCGCGAGGAGCACGCCGACGCCGAAGGCCCCACGCCGATGCGCCCACCCCCCGCGCGTACGGCGGCGCCGGCGCGCCCCCCTTCGTGGGGGACCGAGACCAAGCGCACGATCGCCGGCCTTCCCTTCCGCAACCTCTCCGGCGATCCCCAGGCCGACTTCTACGAGTTCTCGCTCGCGGATGCCCTCATCACCGAGCTGGCCCAGATCCGTTCCGTCGTCGTGCGGCCCTCGTCGTACATGGCCGCCTACGCCGGCCTCACCCCGGACCCGCGGCAGGTGGGCGAGGACCTCGCCGTGCAGGCCGTCCTGGCCGGCAGCTTCTTCCGCGCCCCCGACCGGCTGCGCGTCACCGCCCAGCTCGTGGACACCGCCAGCGGCGAGATCCTGTGGAGCGAGAAGGTGGACGTCCCCGCCCAGGACCTCATCACCGTGCAGGACAAGCTGGCCGAGCGCGTGGTGGCGGGACTGCGCCTCACCCTCACTCCGGAGGAGCAGGCCCGCATCGAGCAGCGGCCCACGCGCAGCGCCCCCGCGTACGAGTTCTACCTCCGCGGCCGCGACCTCCTCCTGCGCTACGTGCTGCGCACCCTCGACCTCGAAGACCTGGAACACGCGCTCGGCATGTTCCACGAGGCGGTGGGCCTCGACCCCGACTTCGCCGGCGCGCACGCCGCCCTGGCCCGTTGCTACGTCCTGCACGCGCAGGGCTACGGCGGCGACGAGCACTACCAGCTGGCCGAGCGCTCACTGCGCCGCGCCCTCGAGCTGGACCCGACGGACCTGGAGGCGCGGCTGCAGGGCGTGCACGTGGACCTCCATCAAGGGAACAAGGAGCGGGCGAAGGCGACCATATCCGTGCTGCGGCGCGAGCGGCCGAACGATCCGACCGTGCTCCTCACCGCGGCCATGCTGTATCGGCTCGACGGCCTCTACGATCATGCCTTGGCCGAGTACGACCACCTGCTCGTGCTCAACCCCGGGGACGCGGTCCTGGTCAGCTACAACAAGGCGCGCCTGGCCATGAATCAGGGCGACAACGACCGCGCGGTCGCGGAGCTGGAAGCGGGACGCATCGCCGAGCCCGAGCATCCCCTGCTGAAGATGTTCCTCGCCATCGCGCGCTTCCAGCAGGGCCGGATAGACGAGGCCCAATCGCTGATCGAGGACGTGCTGCGGCAGAGCCCGCAGTTCGACGCCGCCCAGCCCCTCCTGGCCTGGTGCCTGGCCGCGCGCGGGCAGCAGGAGGCGGCGCGGGCGCTCATCACCGAGCGCGTGCGCGAGAGCGCGCGCGCCGACCACGAGGTCGCCTTCTGGCTGGGCTGCTTCTGCGCCGGCCAGGGTCTGCGCGACGAGGCGATGGAGTGGCTGCGCCGCTCGGTGTTCCTGGGCAATGAGGACTACGTGCTGTTCCGGGACAATCCGACCCTCGCCCCCCTCCGCGAGCACCCCCCCTTCGCCGAGCTGGTCGCCGGGCTGAAGGCCCGTTGGGAGCGGCGCGTCGCCGCCGGCACCCCGCCCGCGCTGTGACCGCGCCCAAGGAGCTGCTGGAACGGATCCAGCTCCGCCTCGAGGACAGTTTCACCGGCATCGGCGAGGTGGTGGGCGACATGCCGCCCGCGGACATCGCCGACCTCCTCAACCAGCTCACCATCGTCGAGGCGGCCACCGTCCTCACCATGCTCGCGATCCCGCGCGCGGTGCAGGTCTTCGACCAGCCGACCATGAGCCGCCGCGCCGCCATCCTGGAGAACCTGCCCGCCGCCCGCGCCGCGCAGATCCTCGAGGGGATGGCCGCGGACGAGCGTGTGGACCTCGTGCAGCACATGGGCGAGCGCGACCGCCGCAAGCTCCTCCCCATGCTGCGCGCGGAGGCGCGGGCGGAGGTGGAGCGGCTCTGCCAGTATCCCGACCACTCCGCGGGCGGGATCATGACGACGGAGTTCGTCCGCCTCGATCCGTCCATGAAGGTCGGCGACGCCCTCAAGCACATCCGGGCCGTGGCTCGCGACAGGGAGTCGATCTACGCCTGCTACGTCCTGGAGCCGCTGACGGGCCGGCTGCTCGGCTCGCTCTCGTTGCGCGATCTCGTGATGGCGGACCTGGACCGGCCCCTCACCGAAGTCATGCGGCGCAAGCCCATCACGGCGGAGGCGCTCGAGGACCAGGAGTCGGTCGCGAACAAGATGGCGAAGTACAACCTCCTGGCCGTGCCCGTGCTGGAGAAGGACGGCAGCGTCGTCGGGTTCGTGACCGTGGACGACGTCATCGACGTCCTCATCGAAGAGGGCACGGAAGACATCCTGCGCCTGGCCGGCGTGGAGCCGGGCGCCCTGGACAAGCCCTACTTCGACAACCCGGTGTGGCTCGTGGTGCGCAAGCGCATCAGCTGGCTGCTGCTCCTGTTCGTGGCCGAGACCTTCACCGGCACCGTCCTCCGCCACTACGAGGGCGAGCTGGCGGCAGTGGTCGCGCTCTCGTTCTTCATCCCGCTCCTCATCGGCACCGGCGGCAACGCGGGCGCGCAGACGGTGACCACCATCATCCGCAGCCTCGCCCTGCGCGAGATCCGCGTGAAGGACGGCTGGCGCGTGCTGGCGCGCGAGGCGAGCACGGGCATCACCATCGGCCTGCTCCTGGGCGCCTTCGCCTTCGGACGCGCGCTCCTGTGGGGCGCGCACATGCCGCTGGCGGCCACGGTCGCGATCACGATCGTGGTCATCTGCTCGTGGTCCACGACCGTGGGCTCGCTGATCCCGATCCTGGCCGAGCGCTTCGGGGTGGATCCCACGGTACTCTCCGCGCCGCTCATCACGACCCTGGTGGACGCCACGGGCCTCGTGATCTACTTCTCGATCGCGAAGATGATCTTGAGGCTTTGATCTCAGGGGGGGAACTCACGCGGCATCCTGATGGGCGTCGCTCCCCCCCTGAAACCCCCCACCGCTCACCGCCGCTGCGCGGCGCTGAGCTCCTGATCGGCTAGGGTTGGTTGCGGGAGCGTTCCGCGGCTTCGTCGTCCTTGAGGGCGGTGATCATCTCCGCCACGGACATGACGACCTTGCCGCTGGGGAAGTCGAGCTCGAGCGGCTTGTTCGCGGCGACGTGCAGCTTGAAGAGCGCCCGCAACGAGACGGACTGGCGCCCCGCCTTCTGGCCCGGGGACCCGTTGGCCTCGCTCATGGGCGGAATGATACGCGCTTTCGACCCGGGAATCCTCGGCCCGGGGCGCCCACCGCCCTTAGCCGAAGTAGCGCAAGGCCTTGGAGAGACCGCGACGGAGCCCGGGATCGAGCCGCAGGCGCGGCAGCTCGTCCCAACCGAACCATCGCAGGTCGGCGGCCTCCTCCTGGGCGCGCCTGAGCTCGCCCACCCCCGCCACCACCAGGTAGCGAAGATCGAGGTGGGCATGGGCCGGCTCGCCCGGGCGCGCCGGAATCTCGTGCACGTCGACGTCGAGCGGCCGCGGGGCGCCGGGATGGAGACGGGCGTCCTCCAGACCCGTCTCCTCGCGCACCTCGCGCAAGGCCACCGCCTCGCCGCTCGTCTCGCCGGGGTCGGCGTGCCCGCCGGGCTGGAGCCATCGATCGAGCTTGCGATGATGGAGGAGGAGGACGCGCCGGCCGTCCGCGCTCAGGACGAATGCGCTTCCGGTCAGGTGGCCCTCGCCGACGCGGCGGTCGAAGGGATCGGGATGCCGGGCCACGAAGTCGAGGATGCGCGCGACGTCGCGCGCTTCCGCCGCGTCCTCGGGGCGATGCGCGCGCAGGAGGTGGACGAGCGCGTCCAGGCTGGCCGGCGCCACCGCCGCCCTCAGGACCCCGGCCGGCGCTCGATCAGGCGCTCGAGGTGGCGTATGCGCGCGGCCGTGTCCGCGGTGTTGGCGTTGAGCAGGTCGACCTTCTCGTGGAGATGCGCGACCTCCATCTCGGCCTTGATGTTGACTTCGTACTCGATGTCGCTGCGGATCCTCTCCTTGGCCACCTGGCGGTTCTGGCTGAGGAGGACGAACACGGAGAGGATGATCGCTTCCAGGGAGACGACCATGGTGAGGAGGCCGTAGGGGAAGGGGTCGAACATCGGCGCCCCCGGGATGCGGGGAACGTTGAGCAGGATCCAGGCCGCGAAGAACGCGACGTGGAGCAGAAGGAAGGGGATGCTGCCGCTGAAGTCCGCGATCCAGTCCGCGGCCTTCTGCACGGTCGTGCGCTTGTCCTCGGCTGCGACGTTGACGTTGCGCGACGCCGTGTGCCGCAGCCGCTCCGCGGACACGCGGAGCCGCCGTCCCATCGAGCTCATCAGGTCGATGGCGGCCGCGGGATGGGTGCGCAGGAACTGGTCGAGGTCGGCCCGGTCCAGGCGGAGCGCATCGAGCTTCTCCGTGACCACGACCGACGCCGTACGTGGACCGCCGTCGAGGAGCGACAGCTCGCCGACGACGTCCCCCGATCCCGCGACCTCCAGCACGATGCGTGTGCCGGTGTCGTCCTTGAAGAAGACCTCCGCCTTGCCGGAGCGGATCACGTAGAGGCAGTCGCCGGGCTCGCCGTAGTTGAAAAGGATCTGGCCCTCGGGGACCTGGACCTCTTCGAGCTGGGTGGCCAGGGAGACGCGCTCGCCATCGTCGAGGAAGTGGAAGAACGGAATCTCCGCCAGTAGGGCGGCGTCGGCCGGCATTCGACCTCCCGGGAACGCGGCATTGTAAACGACGCGGCGGTATCATTCCCGACCGTACGATGGAGATGGTGGCCGTGAACCCCGACGGAACCCTCCTCGTGTCCGGGGACATCGAGGGCTGGGCCGAAGTGCTCGCGCGGGGCGTCGACACCGTCGTCGACCTCGACGGCTACGTCGACGAGGGCCTACCCGAGATTCCGAACCGCATGCTCTACGTCTACTACCCCATCCTCGACGAGGGCCTGCCCTGCCTGCGCAAGCTGGAGGCCCTCGGGCGCATGGTGGCCGACCTCGTGGGCAGCGGGCACGTCGTGCTCGTGCATTGCCGCATGGGGCTCAACCGTTCGAACCTCGTCGTGGCCACCGCGCTCACCTACCTCGGCCTGACCGGATTGGAGGCGCTGCTCCATCTCCAGAAGCTGAGGCCGGGCGCCCTCTACAACGAAGCCTTCGCCGATCACGTGCGCGCGCTGCCGTGCCGGGTCGCCCGCACGGCTGGGTGACTCCATGTCGCCGCCGTCCGCTCCGTCCCGCCGCGTCCGCGAGCCCGGGCCGGGAGGTCAGGCTTCGATGAGGACCGGCTCCGGCTCGGCGGCGACGGCCACTGGTGGTGCCAGGGCCGCGGTGCGCCGGGTCCCGCCGCGCAGCCGGTACTGATCGGCGGTCTTCGGCACGCCCTGGACGTCGCGCGCCAGGCCGAGCGCCATCAGGACGCGGATGAGGGCCCAGGTGGCGTCGACCTCCCACCACGCGTGACCGTGGCGGGCCGAGCGCTGGAACGCGTGATGGTTGTTGTGCCAACCCTCGCCCCAGGCAATGATCCCCACCCACCAGCAGTTCGTCGAGCCCTCGGGCGTCTCGTAGGTGCGATAGCCGAAGGTGTGGGCCGCGGAGTTGACGAACCAGGTCGCGTTCAGGCCGATCACCAGGCGCAAGAAGATCCCCCAGACGACGTACGGCCATCCACCCCAGGCGAAGAGGGCCAGCCCCACGAAGATGTTCGGGTAGACGTGCAGGCGGTTGAGCGTGCGCTGGACAGGATCGGCGACCAGCTCCGGGGCATGGCGCGCTTCGATCTCGCGCCGGTCCATCCCGATGTCCGAGACGATCCAGCCGACGTGGCTCCACCAGAACCCGTCCTTCGGCGTGTGGAGATCGCGGCCTTCACGGTCGGAGAGGGTGTGATGGAGGCGATGCATGGCCACCCATGTGATGGCGCCGCCTTCGCTGGCCAGCATGCCGCACAGGGTGAAGAGGTACTCCAGCGGCTTCGGGATCTTGAACCCGCGATGGGTGAGAAGCCGGTGGTACGTGAGCGTGATGCCGACGGAGGCGGTCAGCCAGTACAAGAAGAGCGTGATGCCCAGCGCCGTCCAGGAGAACATCCACGGTGCGAGCAGCGCGCCCGCATGGATGACGCTGAAATAGATGACGTTGGTCCAATCGAGCTTCTTGCCGTTCCAAGTCAGGGCCACGCGCGACCTCCTCGTTGTGCGAGACAACAAGGACGGTAGCATCCGGCTCGGAAGCCGTACGTCACAGAAACGTAATACTTGCAGGTATGGGGGTTTACGGGTGATCAGGCCACGTGGAGCGCGCGCCGGGGACGTCCCTCGCGCAGCACCAGCCAGAGGCCGAATCCCAGCAGCGCGAACGGCAGCAAGGGCAGCAGGACCAGGAAGAACACCGCCGCCAGGAGGGCGAAGACCAGGCCCACGCCCGAGAACAGGACGCGGAAGACGAGCCCGACCACCCCGAACACGATCCGCAGGACGACTCCGAGCAGCTTGAAGGGAAGGAAGAGCAGCCCGAACACGAGCCCGAAGACGAGCCGCAGGAGGAGCAGCGGAAGGGCCAGGAGCGCCGCCACCATCAGGGCCATCGCCACCAGAGTCAGCATCGTCTCTCCTCGCGCCCGCCACGCACACGAAGTGCGGGCGCTCACATCGATGTACGAAGCGAGGCGCCCGCAGGTTCCCCTCAGCGCACGTCGAACACCGCGACGTCAGGGGGGGCCCACGTCCGGAAGGGCACGAGGCTTCCGCCGACGCCGCGCGAAACGAAGAGCGTGGTCCCGTCCACCTCGTGGCGGCCCCACGGATAGACCTTGCCCATGGGGCTGGGCACGAAGATCGGCCGATGTCCGGGCAAGGCGATGTGCCCGCCGTGCGTGTGGCCGCACAGGAGCAGATGAATGCCGCGCCCGCGGACCCACAGGAGGCCGTCCGGCGAGTGACAGACGGCGATGCGCACCTGCGCGTCGCTGATCTTCTCGAGCGCCTCGTCCACCGCGTGCTGGCGGGACTCGAAGTCTCCCTGGTCGAGCGAGGTGAACGGATCGTCGAGGCCAGCGATGCCGACGTCGTCGTGCGGCGGAGGCAGGCGCAGCGCCTCGTTCACCAGGATCACGGTGCCGGCGGCGCTGAGGGCGACCTCGAGGCGTGCCGGCCGTGCCCAGAAGTCGTGGTTGCCGAGGACCGCGATCTTCAGATCGGCCCGCACGCTGTGGACGAGGTCGTTGAGCTCCTTCACGCGGCTCTGGGTGGCGCCGAGGAACACGTAGTCGCCGCCCAGCAGCAGCACGTCGGGCCTGGCCTCGCGCAGGAGATGGAAGGCGCGTTCGAGCGTGGCCCGGTGCGTCGTCGGACCGAGATGGAAGTCCGATCCGAAGGCCAGCCTCAGCGACGGGCGACCGGCCTCCCGGCCCAGCGCCAGCTCGTGCTGCTCGAGCCGCACCTGGGTCGAGCCCGGAAAGAGCCGCCACAGCTTTGCCGGCCATCCGCCCACGTACAGCGCGGCAAGAGCCTTCTCGAGCCGCCGGTGGCCCACGTCGTAAGGCCGGCGCTGGCGGGACACGCATCCAGCGTAGCCGTCCAGACTGGACAAGAACGGCCCCCGCATCGAGAATAGCTGTTTCCCGAAAGGCCCGACATGGCACCGCAGTACATCTTCACGATGAAGGACCTCCGCAAGGTCACTCCCCAGGGCAAGGAGATCCTCAAGGGCATCTGGCTCTCGTTCTACCCGACGGCCAAGATCGGCGTCCTCGGCGGCAACGGGGCGGGCAAGAGCACGCTCCTCCGGATCATGGCCGGGGTGGACAAGGACTTCGCGGGCGAGGCTTTTTCCGCCGACGGCACGCGCATCGGGTTCCTGCCCCAGGAGCCGCAGCTCGATCCGAAGAAGACCGTCCTCGAGATCGTCGAGGAGGCGGTGGCGCCCCAGCGCGCGATCCTCCAGAAATACGAGGACCTCTCCGCGAACTGGTCCGACGAGAACGCGGACGAGCTGGGCCGGCTCCAGGACCAGATCGACGCCCAGAACCTCTGGGAGCTGGACCGCCACGTCGAGACGGCCATGGACGCGCTGCGCGTCCCTCCCGGGGATGCGGACGTGAGCACGTTGAGCGGCGGCGAGCGCCGCCGCGTCGCCCTGTGCCGCCTGCTGCTGCTCCTGGGCCAGCAGCTCCTCGTAGTGCTGCAGGCGGGCTTTGCCCTTGGCCTGCCGGGCCCGTGGCGACA
>QHVP01000198.1:11699-22831 GCA_003222295.1 Acidobacteriota bacterium
CCCTGGGAGGGCAACTACTCGTCCTGGCTGGACCAGAAGCAGAACCGGCTGTCCCAGGAAGAGAAGGAAGAGTCGGCGCGGCGCCGCACCCTCCAGCGCGAGCTGGAGTGGGTGCGCCTGTCGCCACGGGCCCGGCAGGCCAAGGGCAAAGCCCGCCTGCAGCACTACGAGGAGCTGCTGGCCCAGGAGCAGCAGCAGGAGAAGCGCGAGGGCGCGCGCGAGATCACGATCCCGCCCGGCCCCCGGCTGGGCGACCTCGTCATCGAGTCCAAGAAGCTGCGCAAGGCCTACGGCGACAAGCTGCTGATGGACGACGTGAACTTCATCCTGCCTCGCGGCGGGATCGTCGGCGTCATCGGGCCCAACGGCGCGGGCAAGACGACGCTGTTCCGCATGATCGTCGGCCAGGAGAAGCCGGACGCGGGCGCGCTCAAGATCGGGGAGACGGTCGCGCTGTCCTACGTGGACCAGAGCCGCGACTCACTCAAGGGCGACCGGACGGTGTGGGAAGAGATCTCGGACGGAGGCAAGGACCTCGTGATGGTCGGCAAGAAGGAGGTCAACTCGCGCGCCTACGCGAACTCGTTCGGCTTCCGCGGTCCCGACCAGCAGAAGAAGGTCAAGGACCTCTCGGGAGACGAGCGCAACCGGCTGCACCTGGCGACTCTCCTCAAGAGCGGCGGCAACCTGCTCCTGCTCGACGAGCCCACCAACGACCTCGACGTGGACACGCTGCGCGCGCTGGAAGAGGCGCTGGTGAACTTTGCCGGCTGCGCGGTGGTGATCACCCACGACCGCTGGTTCCTCGACCGCATCGCGACCCACATGCTCGCCTTCGAGGGCGACAGCCGGGTCGTGTGGTTCGAGGGGAACTACCAGGACTACGAGGCGGACCGCCATCGCCGACTCGGCACGGAGGCCGACCAGCCGCACCGCATCAAGTACCGGAAGCTCGCGGTCTAGCCTGGCCGTCGCCGAGATTGCGGTGATGGTCGTTCCGGAACGAAAACGTGTCATTCGTGGCACACGTCGGCGCGCGAGGAGGCCCATGTTCCGATCCATCGCGGTGATCGCATCGATGCTGATCACCGCCGCCGTCCCGCTGGTGGCTCAGCCACACCCTTCGATGGTGGCCGCTGAGCAGCCACACCCTTCGATGGTGGCCGCTGAGCGGCCACACCCTTCGATGGTGGCCGCTGAGCGGGGCACGCGGCCCTACGACGTGATCCTCCGTGGCGGCACCGTGTACGACGGCACGGGCACGTCGGGACGGATCGTCGATGTGGGCATCCGCGGCGACCGCATCGCGGCAATCGGAAACCTGAAGAGTGCGCACGCCAGGACCGTCCTCGACGCCAAGGGCCTGGCCGTCGCGCCCGGCTTCATCAACATGCTGTCCTGGTCCACGGACTCGCTCATCGCGGACGGACGCTCGCAGGGCGAGATACGGCAGGGAGTGACCCTGGAAGTGATGGGCGAAGGCAACTCCATGGGCCCGCTCACCGAAGAGATGAAGCGGCGGGCGGTCGAGCAGCAGGGCGACATCCGGTACGACATCGCCTGGACGACCCTGGCCGAGTACCTCGCCTACCTCGAGAAGAAGGGCATCTCCCCGAACGTGGCGTCGTACATCGGCGCCGCCACCATCCGCGAGCACGTGGTCGGCCTGGACGATCGGCCGGCGACCCCCGCCGAGCTCGAGCAGATGCGCGCGCTGGTCCGCCAGGAGATGCGGGCGGGCGCGCTGGGCATCGGGTCGTCGCTCATCTACGCGCCCGGCACCTACGCCTCGACGGAAGAGCTGATCGAGCTATGCAAGGCGGCCGCGCCCTACGGAGGCCGCTACATCTCGCACCTGCGCAGCGAAGGCGATCGGTTCCTGGAAGCGGTCGACGAGCTCATCCGCATCGCGCGCGAGGCGAACGTGCCCGCCGAGATCTACCACCTCAAGGCGGCGGGCGCGTCCAACTGGCCGAAGATGGACCAGGCCATCGCGAAGATCGAGGCGGCGCGGAAAGAAGGGCTCCGCATCACCGCGGACATGTACACCTACACCGCGGGCGCGACCGGTTTCGACGCCTGCATCCCGCCCTGGTCGCGCGCGGGCGGCTACGACGCGCTGTTCAAACGCATCGCCGATCCGGCGACGCGCGCGCGCATGATCGCGGAGATGCGGGCGCCGGCCGAAGGCTGGGAGAACCTCTGCCAGGCCGCGGGCACGCCGCATGGGCTGCTGCTGGTCGAGTTCAAGAACGACGCGCTCAAGCCGCTCACCGGCAAGCGGCTCGACGAGGTCATGAAGATCCGAGGCACCGACGCCGAAAACTCTATCCTGGACCTCATTGCCGAAGACCGCACGCGCGTGAGGGTGGTGTTCTTCCTCATGTCGGAGGACAACGGGCGTGTTCCTCAAGTCGTCGACGCATCCGCGGGCCTACGGGAACTTCGCGCGCTTCCTGGGCAAGTACGTCCGCGAGGAGAAGCTCGTGCCCCTGCCCGAAGCGATCCGGCGGCTGACGTCGCTGCCCGCGGCCAACCTGGGCCTGGAGCGGCGGGGGGTCTTGAAGGTCGGCGCTTACGCGGACGTCGTCGCCTTCGACCCCGCGGCCATCGCCGACAAGGCGACCTACGAGCAGCCCCACCAGTACGCGGTGGGCATGCGCCACGTGCTCGTCAACGGCGTGCCCGTGCTCCGCGACGGCGAGCACACGGGCGCCACCCCCGGCCGCGCGCTGAAGGGATCCGGCGCGGGCGGGGTCATCGCCCGCTAGGCGTCGCGTGCCGCGCCTGGCTCTCACCGGCGCCGGCGGCTTCGTCGGCCGGCACGTGGTCTCCGCGGCGACGGCGGAGGGCTGGGACGTCGCGGGCCTCGTCCGCACCGAAGAGTCCGCACGCACCGTCACCCATGCCGGTGGTGCGCCCGTCATGGTCCCGAGGCTGACCGTCGACGCCCTGACTCCCGCCTTCGCGGGCGCGGGAGCCGTCCTCCACCTGGCCCAGATCGGCTCCGAGAAGAGGGGTGAGACCTTCGACGCCGTGAACGTGGAAGGCACGCGTGCGGTGGCGGCCGCCGCCCGGGCCGCGGGCGTGCCGCGCGTGGTGTACTTCAGCGGCCTCGGTGTCGCGCGTTATGGCATGGCGCCGCGCACCACCGACCGTTACTTCCTCTCCAAGCTGCGCGCGGAGGCGGCTCTCTTCGCATCCGGGCTCGAGGTGCTCGTGTTCCGGCCGTCCTACATCGTGGGCCCGCGCGACGGCCTCGTCTCGTCCCTGCTGCGTCAGATGGCGGCGGGCGAGGTCGGGCAGGTCGGCGACGGTGCGTATCGGATGCAGCCCGTCGCCGTGCGCGATGCCGCGGCCGCCGTCGTGGCCGGGATCAGTGGTCCCACTCCCGCGCCCGCCCCCGGCCGCGGGCCCCATCGCGTGATCGACCTCGTGGGGCCGCAGGCGATCACGTTCCAGCACTTCGTGGAGGCGCTGGCCGCGGCGGCGCGCGCGCAGCGGCGTCCGGCCGAGTTTCGCGTCCGCACGATCCCCGTGGAGGAAGCCGACCGCCGCGCCCGCGAAGGCCGGGGAATGCCTCCGGAGGAGCTGGACTGCCTGCTCTGCGACGAGATCGGGGACGCTCGTCCCTTGGAAGCGCTCCTCGGGCGCTTCCTCACTCCGCTGGAGGAAGCGCTCGCGGCGGCCGTGCGCGGCACCCCGCCCGAGAAGAGACCGGCCAGCCCGCGGTAACCGTCGGATCCCGCGCCTAGCGCTTCGCACCGCGCGCGCGCGCGGCGAGGCTGGCCACGACCGCCACCAGCTCCGTGGGCTGGATGGGCTTGGGCACGTGGATGTGGAAGCCGGCCAGCAGCGCCTGCACCCGATCGTCCGTGCGGCCGTACGCGCTCATGGCCGCAGCGGGCACCTGCCCGCCGCGATCCTCGGGCAGGGCGCGCACCTTCTGGATCAGCGAGAACCCGGTCTCCCCCCGCATCTCGATCTCGCTCACCAGGACATCGGGCGCGAACTCGGCCAGGGCATGCAAGGCCTCCCAGGCCGTGCCGACCGCCCGCACCTGCGCCCCGCACAGGCCGAGGACCCTGCTCACCACCTCGCGCACGTCCTCGCCGTCGTCGACCACGAGGACGCGGACGCCGCGCAGGTCCGGCGCGTCCGCCATGAGGGACGTCGCCGGCATCGCCTCCCCGGCCGGCGCGGGAGCGGCGGGCGGGAGCTGCGCCGGATCGATCGCGGGCAGGACGACGGTGAACGTCGCTCCCAGACCCTCGCCTTCACTCCGCGCTTCCACGGTGCCTCCGTGCAGCTCCACGAGGTGGCGGGCCACGGCCAGCCCCAGCCCGAGACCGCCGTGGCTGCGCGTGCTCGACGAGTCCCCCTGGCGAAAGCGCTCGAACACGTGGGGAAGAAGCTCGGCGGGGATGCCGATGCCGGTGTCTTCGACGCTCAGGCGCACCCTCGCGGGCGCGTCGCGTTCCAGGCGCACCGTGATCCCGCCGCCGCGCGGCGTGAACTTGACCGCGTTCGAGACGAGGTTCCATACGATCTGCCGGAGGCGGTCGGGGTCGCCGGACACGAGGCCGGCGGCGGGATCGAGCACCGTCTGGAACCGCAGGTTCTTCGCGGTGGCGGCCGGGATCAAGGGCTCGATGGCGGCGGCGGCGACGGGCGCGAGCTGCAGCGGCCGCACCTTGAGGCGGAACTTGGCTCCCACCATCCGCGAGAGGTCGAGGATGTCCGAGATGACCTGGGCCTGGGCGGCCGCGTTGCGCTCGATGGCTTCGAGCCCCCGCGAGGTGGCGGCCTCGTCGAGCCGGCCGCCGCGCAGCAGGTACGTCCAGCCCACGATCGCGGTCAGGGGGGTGCGCAGCTCGTGCGACAGCGTGGCCAGGAACTCGTCCTTGACCCGGCTAGCCGCCTCCGCCTGCGTCCGCGCCCGCTCCGCCTCCGTGAGCAGGCGCTCGCGCTCCCGGTCGTCGTGCTTTCTCTGCGTGATGTCGCGGGCGAACGCGCTGAAGCTCAGCGCGCCGCCGTCCGGGACGGCGTTGATGGTCAGTTCCAGTGGGAAGGCGCCGCCATCTCCACGCCATGCCTCCAGCTCCAGGCGCAGGTGGGATTCGCCTTCCGCCCGCCCCAATCGGGCGAGCGTGCGCGCGAAGATCCCGCGCTCCGCCTCGGGCAGGATGACCTCGGCGAGGGTGCGCCCGATCGCGCCCTCGCGTGGCACCCCGAACGTGTGCTCAGCCTGTGGGTTCCAGAAGGTCACGATCCCGGCGGCATCGAGGACGATCACCGCGTCGAGGGTGTTGTCGAGGATGGAACGGACGTGGGCGGCGCTCGAGCGGCGCCGCTCGGCCACTCGCCCGGAGGGACTCACTTCTCTACGCTAACTGCGCCCCTTCCGCCCGGCAAGGGACCTTTACCAACAATTGGATCCGCAGTAGTCTGGGCTGCCATGCGCCTCGGCATCACCGAGTACATCGATTGCGCCCATTTCCTGCCCGGCCATCCCAAGTGCGGCCAGGTGCACGGCCACACCTACAAGGTCGAGGTCGTGATCGAAGGGGAGAGCGATCGGGGCGGGATGGTGGTGGACTTCAACGACCTCAAGACGCGCACGCGCGAGGTGCTCCAGAAGTACGACCATCGGCACTGGAACGACGTCCTGGAGTTTCCGACCGTCGAGAACATCTGCGCGCTGCTCTCGCGCCAGCTCAAGGAGCGCATCCAGTTCCCGCTCGTGATCCGCGTCTGGGAGGGCAACGGCAAATGGGCGGAGATGTGAGCAAGGTTCACCACTTCAACAGGTGCTCAGCGACCGAGCGCATGCGCGCGCGGTAGCGCTACCGGAGGTCCTTGGCGAGGGAGCCCGGCTTTCCCCGGCCGATCGTCACCCCGTCGACGCGGACGACCCCGAGCACCTCGCGCGAGACGCTGGTCAGGAACACCTCCGCCAGGCGCGGGAGGTCCGATTGGTGAACGGCCTCGAGGGAGACGGGCACCAGCCCTCGCGCCAGCTCCAGCACGAACCTGCGCGTGGTGCCGTGCAGCGCGCGCTCGTCCTCCGTCCTGAGCACTCCGTCCATCACCGCGAAGACGTTGCTGGAAAGGCCCTCGAGGAGCGCCCCGTCCTCGCCCACCAACACACCCTCGTGCACGCCCGCCGGTAGATCGCGGTAGGCCCCCTGGGCCGGCGAGAGAAAACGCGTGTCCTTGGCCTGGGGCATCTCACGGCGCAGGGGCACGGTCACGCAGGAGGCGCCGTCTTCGTAGAGACGGTCGGGCAGGGGCTCGAACGCTTCGATGGACGCGAAGAGCTCCGGCGGGGCGAAGGTCACGCGGATGCGCGACTCGGGATGGCGCGTGGCCCGCAAGGCCGCGGCCAGACCCGCGCGCACGCGTGCGCGGTCGAGTGGCGCCGGCCGGCCCTGCAAGGCACTCGATTCCTCGAGTCTCCGGATGTGATCGTCGAGGAAGGGAACGCCGTCGCCCCCGTACGTCCTCAGGGTCGTGTAGGCGCCCGTTGGCAGCGCCGCAGACGCCGTCGCGAGATCGCGCGAGGACCCGGCCGGCGTCGCGGCACCGTCGGCGAGTACGAAGGTTTCGACCATCGTGGCGACCGAGCATTTGGATCTTACTGAATCTTCCGTCCCCTCCGGTCCGCGCCTCTGTAATTTATTGATTCAACAGTGCGTAAATGCTGGCCGCGCATGTTTCTTGACAATAAGGCACTCAATGCCGTATAGTTCGATAGGAGGGTTTTCTCTTGAGCAAGATCATCGGCATCGATCTGGGTACGACCAACTCCGTGGTCGCCATCATGGAGGGTGACGCGCCCACGGTGATTGCGAACGCGGAAGGAGGCCGGACGACCCCTTCCGTCGTGGCCTTCACCAAGACGGGTGAAAGGCTGGTCGGCCAGGTCGCCAAGCGCCAGGCCGTCACGAACCCGGAGAACACGATCTTCTCGATCAAGCGGTTCATGGGGCGCAAGTACGCCGAAGTGACCGAAGAGCAGAAGATGGTGCCGTACAAAGTCATCGAAGGCGGCAACGGCGACGCGCGGATCGAGGTGGAGGGGAAGGTCTACTCGCCTCCCGAGATCTCCGCGATGATCCTCCAGAAGATGCGGGACACCGCCGAGGCCTATCTCGGGGAGAAGGTCACCAAGGCCGTCATCACCGTCCCCGCCTACTTCAACGACTCGCAGCGCCAGGCCACCAAGGACGCCGGCCGGATCGCCGGGCCCGAAGTCCTGCGCATCGTCAACGAGCCCACCGCCGCCGCGCTCGCCTACGGCCTGGACAAGAAGAAGGACGAGACCATCGCCGTGTACGACTTCGGGGGCGGGACCTTCGACATCTCCATCCTCGAGGTCGGCGAGGGCGTGGTGGAGGTCAAGGCCACCAACGGCGACACCCATCTCGGCGGCGACAACCTGGACCAGCGGGTGATCGAGTGGATCATCGGCGAGTTCAAGAAGGACCAGGGCATCAACCTCCCCTTCGTGACCGCCGACGCCTCCGGCCCCAAGCACCTGAACCTGAAGCTGAGCCGCGCGCGGTTCGAGCAGCTCGTGGGCGACCTGCTGGAACGGTCGATGGCGCCCGTCCGCCAGTGCCTGAAGGACGCCGGCGTCTCTCCGGACAAGATCGACGAGGTCGTCCTCGTCGGCGGAAGCACGCGCATCCCGAAGGTCCAGCAGATGGTCAAGGACTTCTTCGGGAAGGACCCGCACAAGGGGGTCAACCCGGACGAGGTGGTCGCGATCGGCGCCGCCGTGCAGGCGGGCGTGCTCGCGGGCGACGTGAAGGACCTGCTCCTGCTCGACGTGACGCCGCTCTCCCTCGGCATCGAGACCCTCGGCGGGGTCTTCACGCGGCTGATCGAGCGCAACACGACCATCCCCACCCGGAAGACGGAGGTCTTCTCGACGGCCGCCGACAGCCAGACCTCCGTCGAGGTGCACGTCCTCCAGGGTGAGCGGCCCATGGCGCGCGACAACCGAACGCTGGGCAAGTTCCAGCTCGTGGGCATCCCGCCCGCGCCGCGCGGCGTCCCCCTGATCGAGGTGACGGTCGACATGGACGCTAACGGCATCGTGAACGTCTCGGCCAAGGACCGCGCTACGGGAAAGACGCAGAACATCACCATCACCGCCTCCAGCGGCCTGGCCAAGGACGAGGTCGAGAAGATGGTGCGGGAGGCGGAATCCCACTCGGACGAGGACAAGCGGCGGCGCGAGGAGGTGGAGGCGCGCAACCACGCGGACTCACTCGTGTACGCGACCGAGAAGACGCTCGACGAGCACAAGGACAAGCTCTCCGAGGCCGAGGCGGCGCCCGTCCGGCAGGCCATCGACGAGACGAAGAAGGCGGTCGAGGAGGGCGGCACCGAGCGCATCGAGACGGCGACGCAGGAGCTCACGAAGGCCTCGCACAAGCTGGCCGAGCTCTTGTACCAGAAGTCGGCGACGGCGCCGGGGTCCGGCCCCGGAGAGGGCGGATCGGCGGGTCCGAGCGCCGGTGGCAACGGCGGCGAGAGCCCGCGGCCGGGCGACGACGTGATCGACGCGGAGGTCGTGGACAAGAAGTAGGCGTAGCGCCAAACGGACGGAGACGGGAACGATGGACCTGTATCAACTCCTCGGCGTGCGGCGCACCGCCAGCGTGGCGGAGATCCGACGCGCGTTCCAGAAGGCGGCCCGCCAGCTCCACCCGGACCTCAATCCGGGCGATCCCGTCGCCGCCAACCGGTTCCGGGCCGTGTCGGAGGCGTTCGACGTGCTCGTCGACCCGCAGGGCCGCGCCGCCTACGACCGCGGCGAGACGCGGCCGCGTGAGTCCGCGGTCCCCGAGATCGGCTTCGAAGGCTTCGATTTCTCGGCCGAGGTCCGGGTCGGCGGCGCGGGTTTCCAGGACATCTTCGCCGGCGTCCTCGGCCGCAAGCCGGCCGCGCGCGAAGGGGCCCAGCGCGGCGAGGACCTGGAGGAATCGGTCCGCATCACCTTCGACGAGTCCTTCCATCCGACGCGGCGCCGCCTCCACGTGGTCCGACTCGACCGCTGCGACGCCTGCGGAGGAGCGGGCACGCGGGCCATCGGTCCCGTGGCCTGCCCGGAGTGCGCGGGCACCGGCCAGGTGCGCTCCCATCGCGGCCGCATGATCTTCAGCCGTCGCTGCGGCGAGTGCGGCGGGTCGGGTTCGCTCAGTGCCCAGCCCTGCGCGCGCTGCGCGGGTGAAGGCCGCGTCATGCAGAGCGATTGGCTGGACGTCGAGCTGCCGGCGGGGGTGAACGAGGGCAGCCGCATCCGCCTGGCCGGCGCGGGAAACGCGGGCCAGCGCGGGGGCGAGCCCGGCGATTTCATCCTCGTGGTCCACGTCGACGCGCACCCCTTGTACCGCCGGGAAGGCGAGGACCTGCACTGCCAGATCCCGATCACCATCACCGAGGCCGCGCTGGGCGGCCACGTCGAGGTCCAGACGCCCGAGGGCGCGGTCGTCATCGAGATTCCGGCGGGCACGCAGACCGGCCAGCGGTTCCGACTGCGCAAGCGGGGCCTTCCGCGCATCGGGGACCGGAGCCGCGGAGACCTTTACGTCGAGGCGCGGGTGTGGGTCCCGCGCGTCCAGGACGACGAGAGCCGCGAGCTGCTGCGCGAGTTCGCGCGGCGCAACCCTGACAACCCGCGCCGACAGGCGCCGCTCGCGCCCGCGGCGGGCCAGAAGGGATCCTGAGCATGCCGCGCGGCCGCCGTCCCCGAGCCCCGTCCGACCAGGCGCGGCCCGCGCCCGGCCGGGGCAAGTACTACATGATCAGCGTGGTCGCCAAGAGCTACGGAATCCATCCCCAGACCCTGCGCCTCTACGAGCGCGAAGGGCTGCTCAAGCCCTCGCGCACCGACGGCAACACGCGCCTCTACTCCGAGGAGGACCTGCGCCAGCTCGAGGTGATCCTGAACCTCACGCGCGACCTGGGCGTCAACCTCGCGGGGGTCGAGATCATACTGAACATGCGCCGCAAGATGGAGCAGATGCAGGCCGAGATCAACGAGTTCGTGGGCCACGTCCGCCAGGAGCTGCAGCGGAGCAGCAGCCAGGACACGGATGCGGAGGCCAGCGACCAGGCGCTGGTGAAGGTCGCGCCCGCGCCCATGGTCAAGGCGGCGGACCGTCCGAGCGAGCCCGTGGCGGGGGCGAAGGCTCGCGACGAGGCGTAGCCTCTCCGTACGGGGAGACACCCTATAATCGAAGGGACGCCGTCCGCATCCTTCGCTCGCCGTGCCATCATGCCCGCGACCCGCAAGATCGTGCGCAAGAAGCCGCCTTCGCGCTCCGCGGGCGATGGCAAGGCCCAGCGCGCGCCCACCGGCGACAGCCTCAACGCCTACATCCGCGAGATCTCGCGTTTCAAGCCCCTCAGCGCGGACGAGGAGAAAGTGCTGGGCCGGCGCATCCAGCAGGGCGATCAGGAGGCGCTGCAGCGGCTGGTGGAAGCGAACCTGCGCTTCGTCGTCTCCTACGCGAAGCGCTATCGCGGCCTGGGCCTCGCCTTCCTCGACCTCATCCACGAAGGGAGCCTCGGCCTCATCGAGGCGGCCAAGCGCTTCGACCCCGAGCGCAACGTGAAGTTCATCTCCTACGCCGTATGGTGGGTCCGCCAGGCCATCTTCCATTCGCTCTCCGAGCACCATCGCGTCTTCCGCCTGCCCCAGAAGCTCTCCGGCCAGATCTCCAAGATGGGCAACGCGCGCGAGAAGCTGGCCGCGGAGCTGGAGCGCCAGCCCACCACCGAGGAGCTGGCCAGGCAGACGGCGATGACGGAGGAGGAGGTCGAGAAGCTGCTGAAGGTCTCGGGGGACGACCTCTCGCTCTCCTCGGCCGTCGGCGAGGACGGCACCCTCGAGCTGGGTGACACCCTCGAGCAGGACACCGTGCCCTCCGTCGAGCTGCAGCTCATGAAGTCCTCCTTCGAGGAGCAGATCCACAACCTGGTGGCGGAGCTCGACGAGAAGGAGCACGAGGTCCTGCGCATGCGCTTCGGGCTCGACGGCGAGGAGCCCAAGACGCTGCAGGAGATCGGGGAGGCGCTGGGCCTGAGCCGCGAGCGCATCCGCCAGATCGAGAGCA
>QHVP01000203.1 GCA_003222295.1 Acidobacteriota bacterium
GGCGCTGAGCGCGCTGAGGGTGGCCTTCGCGGACTCGGGATCACCGAAGACCAGCGCCGAAGTGGACTGCCGGGCCACGATCTCCGCTTGGATCGACAGCGTGCGGACCATCGTGCCCCGGAAGGTGATCAGCTCGTAGGCGACGAAGGCCAGCGATGCCAGCAGGAGGGCCGTACCCAGCGAGGCCATCGTGGTCGTCGCCAGCATCCGGCGGAGGGAGACGTCCCTCATCGGCATCTCACCCTTCGGCCGCCGGCCCCACGATGCGGGCCAGCTTCAGGAGCTCCGAGCTGATCTTGAGCCGCGCGCGCGCGGCGGCGCCCGTGTTGATGTCGAGGCGCACCCGGTCCCCGTCCATGCGGAAGCGGATCACCCCCCCGCGCTCCGCAAAGTGGTCCATCTCGGCGACGGTGAGGGTGGGGGTGCCTTCGAGCCGCTTGAGGATCTCCGGGAGCTGCCCGCGCTGGGAATCGCTGATGAAGACGATGTGCGATGCCCCCAGATCTTCCGTGCTGCCGGCCCGCCGGACCACGACCTTCAGCCGGTCGATCACGTTTCCCTTGAGGATCTCGTCCAGCGAAGGGCCGAACGGATCGTTGCCCAGGATCGTGATGACGAACATTCCCGCCCGCGCCGTCGGGGCATCGGCCGGCCATTGGACGTACTTGGCGAAGTTGTAGAGGAAGGCGGCCTTGACGTGGTATTCGCCTATCACCCCCGGGTCCGACTCGGCGCCCAGCATCGAGCCGGCCAGAAGGAGCCAGGCGACGGCCTTTGGCGTCCCCTTCACCATCGCCATTTGGCCTCGCCGTAGATCGACCTCTCGATCTCGATGGCGCCACCGAACTCGGCGTGATGCGCGTGCAGCAAGTTGAGGCCCGCCGCCGCCAGCTCGAGGTGGGTCCCCATGCGCCAGGCGATCCGGGCGTCGACCTCGGAATAGGCCGCCACCGATCTCGAGGGACGTTGGCCGATCCACCGGTACCAGGCGTCCACAAGGAAGCCTCGCGGGAGCGTCCAGGAGGACGACGCCGTCACCTCGTGCCGGGGGTTTCCGCGCGCCGCGGAAGAGGACGTGGTATCACCACTGCCCGGCTTGGCCCGAAGGTTCATGTCCAGAAACGCGTACCCGCCGCGGAGCCGCCAACGGGCCGATGCACGCAGATCCGCGCTCAGCTCGGCCCCGGACACCTTGCCGTCGAGGCCGTTGGCGAACAGGAAGGGAATGACCTGGCGCTCCGGCTCCCGGAAGGGTGCCCCGGGCTCGATGCTCGACAGGTTGGGATAGTGGTTGTGGAAGGCGGCCAAGTCGAGGAGGGCGCGGCCTCCGAGGCGGAAGCGGTAGCCCGCCTCGTACACGACGGCCCGCTCCGCCTCGAACGCCGGCGTGCCCAGGACGCGGAAGAAGATCGGCGCGGAAGCGTTTGCCGCCGCGGTCAGGGCGAGGTCGCGTTCCAATCGCGACGGGGTCCGCACGGTGCGGCTCACGGCACCCCAGACGAAGTGGTCCGCGCGCGGTGACCATCCCAGCCGTACGCTCGGCTGCCACTCGAACCCGCTGTAGTCGTTTCGTTCGAGCTTGCTGCCGAGGGTCAGCCGCACCCGATCGGGTACCACCTCGATGCTGTCTTCGACGAACGCGCTGTAAAGAGCGTCACCGCGCTTGGGCGGCTCGAAGGCGACCGTGGGTGGCCCGCCCGTCCGGCTGTCGGAGAAGCGATAGCCGAGGCCGGCCACGATCTGCTGCCGGCCCGGAAGGCGCGCCTGGTACTGCGCGTCGAGGTCGAAGGTATCGCGGTCTTCGCGGAAGTTGGGCTCGTTGCGGTGGGTGCGGTCGTAGTAGGCCTGCACCGAGAGCTCGGAGCCCGCGCGAAGCGGCCTCGTCCACTTGGAGTAGACGTGGCCGCCGCCCAGGTCGTCGTCTCCCTGGACCGTACGAACATAGGGCGGGTCATAGGCGGCGAAGGTGGTCCGACGCCCCGCATGTCCGCCGTAGAGCATGCCCTGCACCGTGAGCGCGGCGGACGACCGGAGGTCCCAATCGGCGCGGAACCCGCCTCGATACATGTGCGAAGTATTTTCCCCAGACCCGGTAGTGGCCGCCCGCACCGAGCGCCGCCCCGTAGCGACCGCTGCCGAAGCCGGTCTCCTCGTTGCCGCCGCCTCCGGACACGATCCCGCCCGCGGTGTCCTTCGCGCTGCGCGTGATGATGTTGATGACGCCGTTGACGGCATTGGCGCCCCACAGGCTGCCCCCCGGCCCGCGAATGATCTCGATGCGTTCGACGTCCTCGAGCAGGACGTCCTGGACGTGCTCGTGAACCCACGGATCCCGATCGCCCACTGGCTGGCATCGACGCGGGCCACGTCCACTCCGGGAACGGACCGCAACAGCTCCGGGATCGTCCTGGCCGCGGAGCGCCGGATCTCGTCGGACGTGATGACGTAGACGGCCGCGGCGGACCGGAACCTCTCTTCGGGTCGCTTGGAGACGGACGTGACCCTGATGTTGGCCAGCTCGGCCAGGCTCAGCTCGGTCAGCCGCTTGGCCGGCGGCGGTGGAGCTTCTTCCGAGAAGGCCGGGGTACCGCACAGCAGGAGGACGGCAAGAGCAATAGACACGCGCCACGAGGCGATTCGCGGCGACGGGTCGGCGGCGTTTGGAGACCGGTTCGCATGTCCCAACATCATCTGAGTATGTCGTGAGCAGGCCATCGGCAAGGCGCACCGCGTCGTATTCGTGTGAACCACCATACGTGAATGGCTGTCTTCACCTCATTCACGAGGTCACGATCAGAGGATGCTAGATTGGCGAGGCGCATACTGAGGATACATTAATCGAGATAAGGCCATTGGAGGCGGCCGTGACCGTGATGATGGCCCAGCTCGGCCAGGGTCAACTCGGCCAGCTCCTGGGAGGCAACCTCCGGCGGGTCCGCGGCTTTGTGGCCACCCGGCACCTGTCCCCCCATCTCGGCTGTTCGGGGAGAGTATCGCCAGCCCGGCTCACGTGAAATTCGTGTAAACAACCATTTGAACCGGGACAAATACCTATGCCCCGAGCACCTCCTGGACCTTTCCCAGGAGCTGCTCCCCCGTGAACGGCTTCAGGATGAACGCGGCCTGGCCAGGCGGCCATGGGATGCCCACACCCGTCACCGCGGCGTGCCCCGACATGAACAGGAAGCGCAGCGGCCGCTTCTTGCGGAGCTGCTCGGCGAGGGCGAGGCCGCCCATGAGCGGCATTCGCATGTCGACCACGACGAGATCGATCCGGCCCGTAAAGTTCCGGCTGATCTGGTGCGCTTCGAGGGCGTTCTGCGCGGCCAGCACGCGATAGCCGCGAGCCTCAAGTACCTCGCATACGAGAGCCCGAAACGCGTTGTCGTCGTCCACCACCAGGACGGTCGCGGCCGGCCGCGGCGTCGTCGATCCCTTGGTGTCGAAGCTGGTCCGCACCCTGGCCGGACGTTACCGTGCCGATCGCGGACGCGGTATGCGGGGAAACCCCTATTCGAGCCGGGACGATCGCCTAGACGCGGCCGGGCGTGTCGCTCGTGAGTAGAATCGCAATCGAGATGACTCTGCCCCTGCGAAGGACCGGCATCGCCCTCGTGGGGGACATGCCCTGGGGCACCCACTTCTGCCACTTCTTCGAGACGAAGAAGGACCTGCTGGACACGGTCTTGCCGTACTTCAAGGCGGGGCTCGAGGCAGGGGAAATGTGCCTCTGGGTCCTGCCCGAGCCTTTCACGCCGGACGAAGCCATGAAGGCACTGCGGCGGGCCATCCCTCGTCTCGAGCGCTACCTCGACGACCGCAGCATCGAGATCCATCGATACCGCGACTGGTATTACGACGCGGGTGATTTCGATGCCGCGAGGATCACGTCCGCGTGGGACGAGAAGCTCAGCGAAGCCCTGGCCCGGGGCTTTGCCGGCCTTCGCGTGAACGGCACCGCGGCCTGGTTGGGGAACGGTGACGGGCGCTCGTTCCGCGAGTACGAGGAGAAGATCGACGGGTCGATGGCGGGCAAGCGCATGATCGCCCTCTGCACGTATCCGTTGTCCAACAGTCCCGGGAACCAGGTCCTCGACGTCGCTCGAACGCACCAGTTCGTCGTGGCCAAGCGGAACGGCCGGTCGGAATATGTGGAAGCCCCCGAGCTTCGGCAGGCCAAGAGCGAGATCCGGAGGCTCAACCGCACCCTCCAGCACCGCGTGGCCAAACG
>QHVP01000199.1 GCA_003222295.1 Acidobacteriota bacterium
CGCCCTGCTCGTCGGCCAGGTCGTACTCCATTGCCGAGTGGGGATAGTGGGCGAGGCGGGCCAGGTTGACCCCGAGGTCCTTCAGCAGCGCCCACTCCTGGCGCAGCTCGTCGTCGCTGACCGCGCTCAGGTGCGCTTCCGTCTCCTGGTGCTTCCCGACGCCGCGCAGCAGGATGGGGGCGCCGTTGAGGGTGAAGCCCTTGCCGTCGAAGCGGAAGTCGCGGAAGCCGAAGCGCTCCTGCACGCGGTCGGTCGCGCGGCCGTCCACCAAGGTCTCCGTGTCCACGGTGTAGAGGCGGGGGTCGGTGGTGCTCCAGAGCTGCGGCCCGGCCACGTGCGTGGAGGCGACGACCTCGCCGCGCGCGCCCGCCTCCACGCCGACCGTGCCTTCGAGGGTCGCGACCTCGGCGCCGCGAGGCTCGCGCACGCGGCTGCGCACCCTCACCTCGCGCGCGCCGGGCGAGGCGTTGCGCACGAGGGCGCGGACGGCGAGGTCGGCCCCCTCCGCGGTCACGTTCGTGGGCGTGACGTAGACGCCGGACGAGGCATGGTCCGTGGGGTCGACGTGCACCGCGTCCGTCTCGAGCAGCCAGGCCTTGCGATAGATCCCGCCATAGAGGTTGTAGAGCTGCTTGCCCGTGCCGGAAGGCAGCGAGTCGGCGGTGGAGAGGAGCTCGTTGTTCGCGCGGACGGCCAGGACGTTCTCGCCGTCCACGACGTGGTCGGTCGCGTCGAAGACGAAGCGCGTGAACGCGCCGCGATGCTGGCCGAGATGGTGCCCGTTGAGGTAGACGTCGGCAAAGACGGCCACGCCTTCGAAGACGACGTAGACGCGACGGCTCGGTTCGGGCCGCGCGATGGAAAGACGCAGGCGATACCACGCGCTCTTGAACGGCTCCGCGCCCCAGGTGTGCGGGACCTGGACGGCCGTCCAATCGTGATCGTCGAATCCCGGTGCCTCGGCCCCGGAGAGGTCCTGGCTGCCGTGGAAGCGCCACGGACCCGACAGGAGGACGCGGGACCGGAGGTCGGCCGGTGAGCCGGACGGCGCGGGCGACGGCGATGCGGACGGCGCCGGCGCGCGGCGGCAGGCGGCACCGAGCGCGAGCGTGAGCGCGAACAGCGCGACGAGGCGCGCGGCCGGGCCGCGCCGGGCGGCGACCCTCAGGGCCGGGTCACGCCTTCGCCCGATCGCGCAGCCGGCGGAGGGTCAACTCGACGTCGACGATCAGGGCTTCGGTCGTGTTCTCGAGCTGGTCCAGCCCGCGATGGAACTGGGCGTAGTCGGCCTGGTCCGGCTCGTCCGCCTCGGCCAGGTTCTCCAGGCGGGCCGCCCACTCCATCAGGCTCTGCAGGCTGGCCTCGCCGTGCGAGTCCATGTGCGAGGTCTCGGTCCGGCCGAGGTCGAGGCCGCGCAGGAACGCGCCGATCTCCCGGCGGCGATGCTTGGCCCGCTCCACCACGCCCAGGAAGTTGCGCTTGGAGGCGGGACGGATGGGGAGCAGGGGCTCGATCGCGCCCTTCTCGAACCGCTCGCCCAGGCCCTCGGAGAAGCGCGTCAGCTCGCCGCGATCGCCTTCCGCGTCCGGCGTGCCCTTCTTCATGATGATCTCGGAGACGGCGGTGGGTCCCGCGGTGTGCTCGGCCGCGACCGCGCCCCGCAGGAGGTACTGGATCTCGTCCGGGCCCTGCGGCCCCGTGGGCAGCAGGAGATCGCCGGGCGTGAACAGCTCGCCGTTGGGCCCGCGCCGCTGCGAGAGCGGGCTCTTGCGCCCGCCCTTCTTGCCCGTGCGGGGGCGATCCCCGGGCTTTCCCCCGGCGCCGGGACGCGCGGGAGGAGGCATCGGGCGCATGGGCGCTGCACCCTTGGCACCCGGCACCGGCCTCACCGCCGGCACCGGCTTCGCCCCGGGCACCGGCTTGGCTCCCGGCACAGGCTTGGCCGCAGGGGCCGCCTTGCCCGCCGGTGCCGCGGGGAGCGCGGCCGGCCGGGCGGGCGCCGGCGCCGTCTTCGCGACGGGTCGCGCCGCGGTCTTGTCCTTCGCCTTGGCCGACGGCCGCGCCTCGACCTTCTTGTGCGGCGCGGGGCGGGCGGCGGTCTTCGTCTTCTTCTTGCTCGTTGCGGCAGGCATCAGCGCTCCTAGTCCTACGGGTCAGAACGTCTCGGGGATGTACGCGGGGCGGGCAGAACGCCCTGGAGGAGTGTAGCACGGCCACCCGTAAGATGCGGTCTCCGCTACGATAGCGCCATGCTCAACGCCGCGTCGTGGTTCGTCGACCGCAACGTGGCCGAGGGCCGCGGCCGGACCCCCGCGTTCCATTGCGAAGGCCGCACGCTCACCTATGCGGACGTCCAGGAGCTCGTCAACCGCAGCGGGAACGCGCTGCTCGAGCTCGGCATCCAGCGGGAGGACCGCGTGGCCCTCCTCTGCCACGACGCGCCGGAGTTCCTGGGCGCCCTGTGGGGGGCGATCAAGATCGGCGCCGTGCCCGTTCCCATCAACACGTTCCTCACGCCCGAGGAGTGGCTCTACTGCCTGGACGACAGCCGCGCCCCCGTGCTCGTGATCTCGGCGCCGCTCTTCGAGCCGGCGGCCGCCGCGCTGGGGCGGGCGGCGCACCTCCGCCACGTCCTCGTGGCCGGCGGGCCGGCCGGCCCGCATCTTTCCTACGAAGACCGCTGCTCGCGGGCGAAGTCCGAGCTTGCGGCCGCGG
>QHVP01000206.1 GCA_003222295.1 Acidobacteriota bacterium
CCATCGACGTCGCCTTCGTGGGCATCGGTGAGAACGGCCATCTCGCCTTCAACGACCCGCCCGCCGACTTCGAGACGAGGGAGCCGTATCTCGTGGTGTCGCTCGACGAAGCCTGCCGGCGCCAGCAGCTCGGCGAGGGATGGTTCGCGCGCCTCGAGGACGTGCCCGCGCGCGCGATCTCGATGTCGATCCGCCAGATCCTCGACGCGGACGAGATCCTGTGCATCGTACCCGACGCGCGCAAGGCGCAAGCCGTGCGCGATTGCCTAGAGGGGCCCGTCACGCCGCAGCATCCGGCATCGATCCTGCAGCGGCACCCGGGCACGACGGTGTACCTCGACGCGCCCGCGGCCGCGAAGCCGGACGTGTGGATTCCGGACGGCCTCGGGGAAGACGCCGCCTTCGCGCGCACCACGCACATGGGCGTGGTCGCGCATCCCGACGACCTCGAGATCGAGGGTTATCCGGGCATCGTCGAATGCTTCGGCCGCGACGACCGCTGGTTCTGCGGCGTGGTGGTGACGGACGGCGCCGGCTCCGCGCGCGGAGGGCCGTATGCGAAGGTCAGCAACGAAGAGATGGTCGCCCTCCGCCGGAAGGAGCAGCACAAGGCGGCCATGGTCGGGGAGTACGGCGCCATGGTGATGCTGGGGGTCACCAGCGCCGCGGTCAAGGATCCGGCGCGCCCGGGCGTGGCGGAGTCGCTGGCCGACCTCCTCCGCCGCGCGCGCCCGGAGGTCGTCTACACCCACAACCTGGCCGACAAGCACGACACGCACGTGGCGGTGTCCCTGTCCGTCATCGAGGCCTGCCGAACGCTTCCCGCGGCCGCGCGCCCGGGGCGCGTCCTCGGGGGGGAGGGTTGGCGGGACCTGGACTGGCTGACCGGCGACGACAAGGTCGCCTTGGACGTGTCCGCCCGGGAGAGCCTGTCCGCCGCGCTCATCGGCGTGTTCGACTCGCAGATCACGGGGGGCAAGCGCTACGACCTCGCGGTGGCCGGCCTGCGCCGCGCCCATGCGACGCTGGACGAGTCGCATCACCTCGACGCCACGGCCGCGCTCGCCTTCTACATGGACCTCACTCCGCTCCTGACCGACACCGCGCGCGATCCCGGCGCGTTCGCGCAGGAGCGCGTGGAGCGCTACGCGACAGACGTGAAGGACCGCATCCAGAGGTTGCGACGCACCGAGACTCGCTCGAGGTAGCCATGCGAATGTGGACTCAGCCGGCGCTCGTTCTCGCGTTGCTCGCCCTCGCCCCCCGCGCGCGGGCGGCGGACCCCGGGCCGCTGCCCGTCACCGTGGAGACGGGAGTGAAGGTGCCCATGCGCGACGGGGTGACCCTCGTCGCCGACGTGTACCGGCCGCGCACGGAGGGAAGGTTCCCCGTCCTCCTCCAGCGCACGCCCTACGATCGGCGGGATCCGCAGACCGGACTGCGGCTCGCCTCCCACGGCTACGTCGTCGTGCTGCAGGACACGCGGGGTCGCTTCGACTCCGGCGGCGAGTTCTACCCGTTCCGCAGCGAAGCCGCGGACGGCTACGACACCGTCGAGTGGGCGGCGGCCCTGCCCTACGCCGACGGTAGAGTCGGGATGTTCGGCGGCTCGTACGTGGGCGCGACCCAGATGCTGGCGGCCATGGCGAAGCCGCCGCACCTCGTGGCCATCCAGCCCTACGTCACCGCCTCCGAGTACTACGAGGGCTGGACGTACCAGGGCGGTGCCCTGATGGAATGGTTCGTGACCTCGTGGTCGAGCGGGCTGGCCGTGGACACGCTCCGCCGCAAGGCGGCGGAGCTCTCGCGCCCGCGCGACTGGGTGGAAGCCACGCCGATGGAAAGCTATCGCCTGCTCGACCTGCCCCCGGTGCCCGATCTCGCGCCCTACCTGCGCGACTGGATGCATCACGAGACGCGCGACGCGTACTGGAAGGCGACACGCGTGTCCGATCACTACGGCGAGATGACGGTGAAGGGCCTGCACCAGGCCGGCTGGCACGACATCTTCAGCCGCGGCTCGATCGAGAACTACATGGGCCTGCGCGACAAGGCGGCGACGCCCGAAGCGCGTGCGGGCCAGCGCCTGCTGGTGGGACCGTGGGCTCACTGGTCCACATCGCATGAAGGCAAGGTGGGTGACGTCGTCTTCGGAAAGGACGCGGTCGTCGATGGCAACGACCTTCTCCTGCAGTGGGCCGCCTTTGCCCTGAAGGGCGAGGCCAACGCGTACGCGACGGGCGCGCCCGTGCGCCTGTTCGTCATGGGCGACAACGTGTGGCGGGACGAGCAGGAGTTTCCGCTGGCGCGCGCCCGCGCGACGCGCTACTACCTGCACGCGGCGAAGGGCGCGAACTCCCTGGGCGGCGATGGACGCCTCGGGACCGACCCGCCCCGCACGGAGCGGCCGGACCGCTTCGACTACGACCCCGCGGACCCCGTGCGGACGTTGGGCGGAAGGCTCTGCTGCGGAGCGGCCTACCCACCCGGGCCTGCCGATCAGAGGCCGAATGAATCGCGCCGCGACGTGCTGGTGTACTCGACTCCGCCTCTCGCGAAGGACCTGGAGGTGACGGGATTCATCACCGCCGAGATCCAGGCCGCCACCTCCGCCGTCGACACCGATTTCACCGCGATGCTGGCCGATGTCGATCCCTCGGGCTACGCGCGTTATCTCGCGGACGGGATCGTCCGGGCGCGCTACCGCCACTCGCGGGAAACCGCGGAACCGATCGAACCCGGACGCGTCGAGACCTACGCCGTCGACCTCTGGGCCACCAGCAACGTCTTCAAGGCGGGTCACCGCCTGCGCCTCTACGTGTCGAGCAGCAACTTCCCGCGCTTCGACCGCAACCCGAACACGGGCGAGTCCACCGCCGCGTCCGCGCGCATGGTCAAGGCCCAGCAGACCGTGTATCACGACGCCGCGCGTCCCTCCGCGCTCATCCTGCCCGTGGTGCCGCGCCCATGAGCCCGGCCGGCGGCCGCCGCGCGTTTATGAAGGCGGGAGCGGCCCTTTCCCTGCTCTCCGGCCTGCGCGCCAATGGTGCCGACGACGTTCCCGCTTCGCCGGTCGCGGATCGTCTCGATCAAGGCCCGTTCGGCATCGAGCAGGACGAGGGCTGGTACACCGTCGCCACCACCACGCCGTCTTCCGCTCCCATCCGCAATTTCGGCACCGGACTCGTCGGTTACACCTGGGAGGAGAACGGGCCGGCGCTGGCCGTGCGCCGCGGCGAGGCGCGCCTGGAAGCGGCGGTGGAGGCACTCTCCCGCCTGCCCTTCGCGGACGTCCTCTACATCCGCTGCGACTGGCGCGACGTGCAGAGCCGTCCCGGTCGCCTCGACCTCGCGCCCGTGTGGGCGGTGACGCTCGACGCGGCCCGCCGCCACGGCCTGCGCGTCGCCTTCCGCATCCAGCTCTCGAACCCGGAGATCCAGCCGGACGCTCTTGCCCTCCCCGATTTCCTCCAGGCGAAGGTGCCGCTCGTCCCCCTGCGGAGGCGCGCCGGCCGTCCCGGTCCCAAGCGCGTCGAGCCGCGCTACGACCATCCGGAGTTCCAACGCGCGTTCGGCGAGCTCGTGGACCTCCTGGCCGCGGAGACGGACGGCAAGGAGATCTTCGAGTTCGCGGACCTCATGATGTACGGCTTCTGGGGCGAGGGGCACACGAGCGACTGGGCGAGCCCGTTCCCCGATCGCGCGACCGCCGAGCGCACGTTCGTCGACATGACGCGGCGGCAGATGGCGGCCTGGAAGCGCCTGCCCCTGGCCGTCAACACGCAGCCCGACATCAGCGACACCGGCAATGCGGCCGTCCTGGAGGAGGCGATCCGCGGCGGGTGCTGGCTGCGGTCGGACAGCATCATCCTGGACGAGCCGATCCAGATCGAGCAGCTCTCCGGCCGGCCGCCGTGGCTGGCGGTGGTGATGGAGGACGGCTACCACCGGCACTACCGCACGGACGAGCCCAGCTTCACGGTCGACGCGGCGGGCGTGAGCGTGATCGAGCACGCGGTCCGGCACTGCCTCGACCTCGGCGCGAACTACTGGTCGCTCTGGACGGAGGCGGAGAGCCTGGCCCGCTATCACGAGCGGCACCCCGCCGGCTTCACCGCGCTGCAGCAGCGCATGGGGTATCGCGTCCGGCCCTCGTGGGTGTGGCAGCGCAAGCGCGAGGGCGGGACCGAGCTCGTGGTGGCCTTCGCGAACGACGGAGTGGCGGGAGTGCCGGGCACGCTGCGCGTGGTCGCGGAGACTCCGGACGGGATCGCGCAGGCGGGGGGCTCGCTCGATCAAGGGCACCCGTACGGCGGCAAGCTGCGGCAGGCGTCGTTTCGCTTGCTGCGCGCGCTCGAGGGGGGCACCGTGCGCCTGCGGGCGGAGATCGTGACCAAGGGCGTGCGGCGCCCGGTGCGATGGGCCTGCGCCCAGCCCGTGGAGGCGGACGGGTCGCTGGCCGTCCGCCTCCTCGCCGCGGACGACCCGAAGTGGAGGAAGGGGATCTGATGGCGCACCCACGACGGGAGATGCTCGCCGCCCTGCTGGCCACCACCGCCTTCGTGGCCGGTGCGGGTGGGGCCGCCGGTGAGGACGCGCCGTCGGCGGGGATGTTCACCGTGCTCGACGACCCCGCCGAGCCGGGGCCCCGCATCACTCCCTACCTGCTCGACCAGCTCGACCGGGCCTGGCGACAGGATGACGCACGACGCGCGGTTTTCGAGAAGGTGCGCACCGAAGCCGACCTGCTCGCCCTGCGCAAGGAGATGCGGGCGCGCGTGCTCGACGTCATCGGGGGGCTGCCGGAGTCGAAGACGCCCTTGAACGCGCGCGTCACCGGCACCATCGCCATGGACGGCTACCGGATCGAGAAGGTGATCTTCGAGAGCCTGCCCGGCCTGCACGTGACCGCGCTCGTGTACGTGCCCGACGCGCCGAGCGGGCCCAAGCCCGCCGTGCTCGTCCCCTGCGGCCATGCGCCCGACGGCAAGTCCTTCCGCAACTACCAGGAGCTCAGCGGGCAGCTCGCGCGTCGCGGTTACGTGGTCATCAGCTGGGATCCCGTCGGGCAGGGAGAGCGCAGCCAGTTCTGGGAGGCGGCGCGTGGCCGCAGCCGCTACAACCTCGTGTGCGGCGAGCACGCAGTGCTGGGGAACCTGGCTTGCGTGGCCGGCACGACCCTCGACCGCTACATGGTCTGGGACGGCATGCGCGCGCCGGACTACCTGCTCACGCGTCCGGACGTCGACGCCGCGCGCATCGCGGTCACGGGAACGAGCGGGGGCGGATTCCAGTCGCTGTATCTGGGCGCCCTCGATGAGCGTATCGCGGTGGTGGCGCCCTCCTGTTTCGTCACGTCGCTGCCCATGCGCATGGCGAACCGCATCTTCGAGGACCCGGACAGCGATCCCGAGCAGGACCCGTATCGCCTCGTCTCCGCCGGCATCGACCATCCGGGCCTGCTCCTCATGGTCTATCCGCGCCCGGTCATCCTGCTCGCGGCGGTCAAGGACTTCTTTCCCATCGAGGGGACGCGCAAGACCTTCCGCGAAGTGGCCGCGCTCTACCGCGCGTTCGGCCACGGCGACCGGATCGCGATGGCGGAAGGCGTCCACGGCCACATGTACTCGCCGGAGAACCGGCGCGCCGCCTTCGCGTTCATCGACCGCTTCACCGGGATGCCCTCGCACACCGCGCTCGACGCCGTCCAGATCCTCGACGCGGCCGCCCTGCGCGCCACGCCCACCGGTCAGGTCCGCGTGGACCTCGCGGGCCGCTCGCTGTCCGAGGTCATCCGCGACGAGCGCCGTGCCCACCCCCCCGCGGCGAAGGCGCTCGCGGACCTCTATCACGGCGATGGCGCCCACGCCGTCGCGGGATGGAGGCTCGTCCCCAAGGGACCGAGGCCGCCCGCGGCCGGCGTGATCGCCTGGGCAGCCGCGGGCACGTCAAAGGTCGGCGACGTGCGCATCGACCGCTACCGCCTCCATCACGGCGAGCGGCTGGTCATCCCGCTCCTCCACATCCATCGCGAGGGGCGCGGCCGCGCGGTCCTCACGCTCGCGCTCGAAGGCAAGGTCGGAGTCGCGGACTGGCCGGCGGTCATGCGCCGGCTGGACGCGGGGGAGGAGGTGCTGTCCTTCGACCTGCGCGGCGTCGGCGAGAACGGGATGCGCTACCGCGCGGCCTCCGGCGACGACCCGACGCTCGCGGAAGCGGACGAGGCGAAGGCCTACTTCAATCCGCTCTCCGGCGTGCTCGCGAACCACGTCTACAACTCGCTCCTGACCGGCCGTCCCTACTTCCTGGAGGCCGTCGAGGACGTCGAGATCGTGGCCCGCTTCGCGCGGGAGAAGCTCGGGATGCTGCGACTCTCCCTGGCCCCTTCCGGCGAAGCGGGCGCGCTGGCGTACGCGGCCGCGACGGTACTGCCCGGACTCGACGTCCAGGCCACGACCGACGTCCCTCGCTTCCGGTGGTCGGACGTGGTCGAGCAGATGCGCGAGATCTGGCCGATCCAGTACCTGCTGCCGGGCGGGGCGGCGCTGGACCACTGAGCCGTTTCAGCCCGCCAGCGCGCGTTGGGCGGCGCCCAGGGCGCCCGCCATCTCGCCCAGGGCGGCCAGCTCGACGCGCACGCCGCCCAGGGGCCGCCATTCCACGTCGGCCAGGGACTTCTTCAGCGGATCGAGCAGCGCATCGCCCGCGCGCGCGATGCCGCCGCCGAGGATGACGACTTCGGGGTCGACGGCGTTGGCAATCGACGCGATCGCGCAGGCGAGGCGATAGACCGACCGCAGCCATACCCGCGTGGCCTCCGCGTCACCCGCGACGTGCGCCTCGACCAGCGCCCGGGTGTCGTGGAAGCGGCCGTGCGAGCGCGCCTCGATCGTGCAATTGCCGATCGCGCCTTCGAGGCTCCCCGGCATGCCGGCGATGCTGGGGGGACCGTCGGGATCGAGGGTCATGTGGCCGAAGTGCCCGGCCTTGCCGGTCGCACCTCTCAGCAGGCGGCCGTCGCTGAGGATGGCCCCGCCCACGCCGGTGCCCAGCGTCAGCAGGACCACGTCGCGGCACCCGGCGGCGGCTCCGCGCCAGCATTCGCCGAGCAGCGCGGCGTGGCCGTCGTTGAGCACGCGGACGGGCACGGCGGCGCCGAGGGCGTTGGCCCAATCGAGCCCCTGCAGGCCGGCCAGGCGCCCGGGGATGGACGCGATGGAGCGGCCGTCGGCCGCGGCGAGACCGGGGGCGGCCACGCCGATCCCGGCGGCGGGCGCGCGCCGGCGCAGCTCGATCTGGGCACGCAGCCCGCGGATCGTCTCGACCCAGGCGCCGGGCGCCGCGCGGTCGCGCGTCTCGCCGGTGGCGCGGTCGAGGATGTCTCCCGACCCGGACACGCTCGCCGCCTTGATGTGCGTTCCCCCGAGATCGATCCCGATCGCGTAGCGCACGCGGTGGCCCGGCCCTCAGGCCCCGGCCGCGGCGACGTAACCCTTTGGCGCCCCGACTTCTCCCTTGCGCGCGCGCCACTCCAGGATCGACTGCGTCACCGCCGAGGCCAGGGCGCCCGCCACGATGGCGAGCCCCGCATGCCCGCAGTAGGTGTACCGGATGAAGAGCCGGTCGGCGAGGACGGCGAA
>QHVP01000208.1 GCA_003222295.1 Acidobacteriota bacterium
ATCACGGTGATTCTTGGGCCTTCGCCGAGGCTCTGGGGGGCGCCAGGAGCTTCGCCTTGGCCTTCGTTCCGCACGCGCGATGACATCGGCGCGGGAACCGCGGAGAACGGCGATGACGCATTGCAGGAGCGGTTGTGGAACGGAGTCCACTGCGGAATGAGCCGCGTGTTCGGAAATGCGGGTCCGAAGTCGTGAGGCGAGAAAAATAATCTTGGATGAGAGGCACCGATGGCTGACGCTGGAACAACGCGACTCACGCGGTTGACAGATGGAGGTTGTGGCCAGGTCGGTCTGTCAACTACGAACGCCGTCTACCTAGCGGGCACCTCGTGACGCCGCCGTACGCGGCGCGGTGATGGCCTGGCGAATGCGCGCCAGCGGCGCGTCATCGCGGAACCGGATGCCCCCCGCATCCTCCAGCCCCAGGCGAGCCCATAAAGCCGCCAGGTCCACCTGCTGCGCCGACTGCGCCAGGCGCGCATAGAGCGGGCCCAGCACCGGGACGCCGACGGCGCGGTCGGCCGCCGCCAGCGTGCGCTCCACGGGCCAGGTGACGGCGATGCTGCCTCCGGCGTCGAGGATCGCGCGCAGCGCGTCCTCCAGCGACCGCCGGTTGTCCGTTCGCTCGCGGATCTCCACGTCGGCCAGGAGCCAGAAGAGGGCGCCTCCCCAGTAGATGGCCTGGAAGCCCCGGCTGGCGTCGAGGCCGCCGGCGCCGGGCACGCCCTGCGGCGTGCGGCGCACGAGGTCGGTCCAGACCTCCTCCACCGTCAGGTGGCCGTGGCGGGCGCGCGCAATCGGCTCCACGTAGGTGGCCAGCCCCTCCTCCATCCAGTGCTGGGCGCGCGGGAGGTTGGGCAGGCCCAGGTGGACCATCTCGTGGGTGAGGACCCAGTCCCGGCGCAGGTCGGTCTCGCTGGCCGCGGCGCCCACCCAGATCATGATCGACCCCCCGCCGTTGCCCATCGTGGTCCCGAAGCCCACCGCGCGGCGGCCGCCGGGAATCAGGATGACCAGCGCGCGCGGCAGCGGGAACCGGCCGTAGTACGCGGCAACGTCGCCCGCCGCCCGCTCCACCCAGGCCAGGAGAACGGCCCGATCCATCCCCGTCTCCCCCGGCAGCACCGCCACCTCCACTTCGCCCCCCGTCACGCGGATGTGTGCGGTTTCGAACGGCCCGAAAGCCGAGTACGGCGCCTCGGGGAGATCGGCCAGGTCCGCTTCGTACGTCCCGGGTCCCGCCGGAAAGATCCCGGTGGCGAAGGAAATGCCCGCGGGCGCCGTCACGCGGAGGCGGTAGCGGCCGGGACCTCGGGCCGCGGGACGGATCAGCCAGACCGATGGCGCGGCCACCAGCGCGCCGGCCTGCGCGAAAGCGGAGTTGCGATTGCGTGCGCCGCGGGCCGCCTCGTCGAGCCCGAAGCGATAGCGCACCCGGCAGCCGCGCCGACAGCCGGTGGTGCGCAGCGTGTCGTCCTCGACCGCGGCCATCGTCCACGTCCGGCCGCTCGCCACCTGTGCCTCGCGCACGTAGCGGCCCATCCCGTCCTCGAACACGAGGCCGCCGCCGGAGGGGCCCTCCGTGAACGCGGCCTGCACGCGCAGCTCGCGCGCGCCTTCACCGGCCTCGACGGAATAGTCCGCGATGGGAGCGGACGCCGGAGCGGCCGCGACCGGACCCGCCGTGGCGGCGAGCACGAGGGCGACGAGGGACACCCGCATACATGGGAGAGCTTAGCCGGGATCCTCTCCGCGGGCGCGGCGGGCGCGGCGGACGATGTCGTCCAGCACCGCCTTGCGGCCCGGCGCGGCGGTGGCCGCGGCTTCGACGCACACGGCCAGCACGTCCGGATCCGCGATCGCGCTGCTGGTCAGCGACCGCAGGGCGGCCGCGCCCACGCCGGCGGCGGGCGCGTCCGGCGCGGGGGAGGCCGGCAGGGCGGCAATGACCCTCTCCACGTACGCTCGATCGCCGGTGGCGGAGTAGCTCGCCCACAGGTCATCGATGGCGGAGCGCGAATCCACGGGCACGGCGCGGATATCCGGCGCGGGCGGCCCCGCCTCCACGCCCCACCGCGCGAGCGCGCTCGCGCACGCCTTCGTGCCACACCGCCAGAGCGCCTCCGCGAGGAAGCGGCGGGTGCCCGGCGCGAAGGCGTGCCCTTCGACCTCGACCACCGCGTCAGGGCTCTTGGCCAGGACGTGGCCGAAGAACGAGCGCATGCCCCCTCGCGCCGCCTCCGCCTCCAGGGTGGACCCGTGTCGCGGCAGCTCGCTTTCGAGCGCCACCAGCGCGGCCACGACGAGCTCCGGGCGGGGCTCGCGATGGTAGTACGTGAGCCACGCCTGAAGCTCCGTGGGGGAATGGAACGCGGGAGAGGGGGCGGCCCCCCCGAACAAGGCGAGCACGGCGGCGGCGATGGTCATCGAGCAGCTCCTCGACTGCTCGCTTGCACGAGGCATGCCGGCGCCCGCGGGCAGCGGCTTTCAGCTCAAGGCAGGGCGCCAAGGGCGGCCAGCTCGGACTCCAGCCGCTCCAGGAAGAACCCCACGTCGGTGACCAGGCCGACGGCCTGCATCGTTCCGCGATTCGAAAGCTTGACCGGCACCGACTCCGCCATGTCGACGCACACCGTGCGCACGCGGGCGGGCAGCAGGTTGCCCACGGCGATGGAATGGAGCGCGGAGGCGAGCATGAGGCACACGCCCGCCCCGCGCAGCGCTGCGACGTACGCCTGCTGGGCCGCCAGCGTGTCCGTGATGACGTCCCGGAGCGGCCCGTCGTCACGGATGGAGCCGGCCAGGACGAACGGGATGCCCTTCTTCACCACTTCGTACATGACGCCGGAGGGGACGAGGCCGGACTCGACGGCGGGCCGGATGCCGCCGGCGCGGTTGACGGCGTTGATCGTCCACAGGTGATGGCGGCTGCCCCCTTCGATGGCGCGGCCGCTCATCTGGCAGACGCCCAGGCTGGTCTTGAGGATCGCCTTCTCGAGGTCGTGCGTCGCGAACGCGTTGCCCGTGAGCAGCACGTCCACCCACCCGTCACGCACGAGGCGCGCGAGCGCGACGTCTCCCCCGGAATGGACGATGGCGGGGCCGGCCACCACCACGATCTTCTCGCCCGCCTCCCGGGTGCGCCGCATCTCGCGCGCGCTGCCCGCGATGACGATGCCCTTGTTGGTCTCGGCGGAGACGTCGTTCGACATGAAGCCGAACACGGAATAGTCGCGGCTGCGCTCCAGCGGGCGCACGCGGATACCCGCCCCCCGCAGGGCCACCCTCTCGCCCGCCCGCACCTGGCCCTGCTTGACGCAGGTGGGCGCGCCTTCGCGCAAGACGAGCGCGCAGTCCATCTTCTGATCGCGCGCGGGCTCCCACTTCCCGTCCACGCGCACGAAGGTGTCGAAGTTCGTGGTCGAGTAGAACTCGTCGGGCAGGATCCCGTCCGCCTCCGCGGGCGCGAAGCGGACGTTCTCGACCAGGGTCTTCGCCGCGCGCCTTTTCCCGTGTCCCTTGCCCGGTCCCTCCGCGGTGGCCCCGAGGTAGCTGAGGTCCTCGAGGATCCGGTCCACGGCGTCGGGCGCCTCCGCCCTCACGGCCAGGCGGATGAAGGACGGGGCGTCGTTGGTCTTGCCGACCTTGAATTCGAGGACCTCGAAGTCGCCTCCGCCCTCGACGATCCGCGCGAACGCCTTGCGCAGGATGTCCGAGTCGATGAGGTGGCCTTCCATCTGGACGGTTTCTTCGACCATCGCGGTTCCTGTCTTAACTAACCGCCCCAGCCGCCCCGCTTCGCGGAGCGGCCAGGGCGCCGGGGGAGCCTGCGGGGCGCCGTCCCGTAACCCGCTCCTCGGCCCCCCCGGACCCCCCTTGTTCCCCTTGAATCGCTACAGTTTCGGCAGCGTCAGTGTCTGTTGCGCCTGGTACTTGCCTTTATTGTCCGCGTAGGAGACCTCGCGGGCTCGTCGCCCTCGAAGAAGAGGACCTGCGCGATCCCTTCGTTCGCGTAGATCTTCGCGGGCAGGGGCGTGGTGTTGGAGACCTCGAGGGTCACGATGCCCTCCCACTCCGGCTCGAAAGGGGTGACGTTCACGATGATGCCGCAGCGCGCGTAGGTGGACTTTCCGACGCAGGTGCAGAGCACGTTGCGGGGGACGCGGAAGTACTCGACGGTGCGCGCGAGGGCGAAGGAGTTCGGCGGG
>QHVP01000207.1:0-15885 GCA_003222295.1 Acidobacteriota bacterium
GTCGCGGATGAGGTCGAAGAGCTTGGTGTACGTGGCCGGGTTCGAGCGCGGAGTGCGGCCGATCGGGCTCTGGTCGATGTCGATGACCTTGTCGATCTCGGCCAGGCCCGTGACCTTCTGGTGCGCGCCCACCGGCCGCTCGCTCCCGTGCAGCGCGCGCGCCACCGCCGGGTACAGGATCTGGTTCACGAGCGTGCTCTTGCCCGCGCCGCTCACTCCCGTAACGCAGACGAGCTGTCCGAGCGGGAAGTCGACGGTGACGTCCTTGAGGTTGTTCTCGCGGGCGCCGACGACGGTGGTCTTCCGGCCGTCGCCCCGCCGCCGCTCCGCCGGGAGCGGGATCTCCAGCTCGCCCTTCAGCTGGGCGGGCGTGCCCACGGCCACCACCTCGCCCCCGTGCCGTCCCGCGCCCGGCCCGAAGTCGATGATCCAGTCCGACTCCTCCATGGCTTCGCGGTCGTGCTCGACCACGACCACCGTGTTCCCGATGTCGCGCAGGTGGTGGAGCGCGGTCAGGAGCTTGCGGTTGTCGCGCTGATGCAGCCCGATCGAGGGCTCGTCGAGCACGTAGATCACGCCGGTCAGCTCGGATCCGATCTGGCTGGCCAGGCGGATGCGCTGGCCTTCGCCGCCCGAGAGCGACGGGGCCGGCCGGTCCAGGGTGAGGTAGCCGAGGCCCACGTCACGCAGGAAGCGGAGGCGCGAGCGGATCTCCTTGAGGAGCTCGGTGGCGATGGTCGCCTCCGCGCCCTGCAGGGCCAGCTCGTCGAAGAAGCGGTACGCCGCCTCCACGGAGACGGCGGTGGCCTCCGCGACGTTCAAGCCGCCGACGCGCACGCCCAGGGCCTCCGGCCGCACGCGCTTGCCGCCGCAGACCGAGCACGGACGGTTGGAGAGGAAGCGCTGGTAGTACTGGCGCATGTCCTCCGACTGCGTCTCACGCATGCGGCGCATCATGGCGGTCAGCGCGCCCTCGTAGCGCATGCGGAACGAGCCCGAGCCCCACGACCCGCGCATGGGCACCTTCACGCGCTCGCTGCCCGTGCCGTAGAGGATGACCTTGCGATGGGCGGCCGGCATCGCGCGCCACGGCTTGTTGAGGTCGATGCCGCGCTCGCGCGCGACCGCGCGCACGATGTCCGTGCCCCAGCTCGTGCCCTCGCCGACCGCGCCCAGGGGCTTGACCGCGCCCTCGTTGACGGACAGCTCGGGGTTGGGAACGGCGAGGTCCGGGTCCATCTCCATGCGCGTGCCCAGGCCGGAGCACTCGGGGCACATCCCCTGCGGCGAGTTGAAGGAGAACAGCTGCGGCGACGGCTCGGGGAAGGAGATCCCGCAGTCGTGGCAAGCCCGGTGCTGCGACATCACCTTCTCCGTCTGGCCTTCGGGGGCCACGATCACGATGCCGCCCCCGTAGCGCAGCGCCGGCTCCACGGAGTCGTGCAGCCGCTGGGCCATCCCTTCCTTGGCCACGAGCCGGTCCACCACGACGTCGATGGAGTGCTTCTTCTTCTTGTCCAGGCGGATCTGGTCCGCGTCTTCCAGGGGCACGACCACGCCGTCCACGCGCGCGCGCGTGAACCCCGCCTTCTTGGCCTGCTCGAGCACGTCGCGGTGCTCGCCCTTGCGCTCCTTCACCAGGGGCGCGAGGAGGAGGAACTTCGTCCCCGGCCGCAGATCCGCGATCTCGTGCACGATCTGCTGGGACGACTGCTGCGAGACGGGGCGGCCGCAGTTGTGGCAGGTCAGCCGGCCCACGCGCGCCCAGAGGACGCGCAGGTAATCGTGGATCTCGGTGATCGTCCCCACCGTCGAGCGCGGGTTGCCGCTGGCCGCCTTCTGCTCGATGGAGATGGTCGGGGCCAGGCCGCGGATAGAGTCGTAGAGCGGCTTGTCCATCTGACCGAGGAACTGGCGGGCGTACGCGTTGAGGCTCTCGATGTACCGGCGTTGCCCTTCCGCGTAGAGCGTGTCGAAGGCCAGGGACGACTTCCCGGAGCCGGACACGCCGGTCAGGATCACCAGTTTCTTCTTGGGGATCTCGACGGTGACGTTCTTGAGATTGTGCTGGCGCGCGCCAGTGATGATGATGCGATCGAGTTCCATCGGTCCTCGGGGCCCTGAGGCGCCGCACCCGCGCGGCGAACCTTCTATTCTACTCGCCGGCCGCGGCGGCTTCCAAGCCCTGGACGCATCGCCGTCACTTCCCGCGCCGTCCGGGCGTGCTATACATGCCGAGACGAAGGAGAGAGGAGGTCCGATGACTCGAGTGGGCGCCGTGATTCCCTTGCTGGCCCTGCCCGTCCTCGTGGGCGCGGCTCCGGTCCGCGCGGCCAGCCACACCCTGCCCACCGGAACCGTTCTCCCCGTCACCTTCGAGACCACGGTTTCTTCGGCCACCAGCCGCCCGGAGGAGAAAGTCCTGGCCCGGCTGCGCCAGAGAGTCCGCGTCGGCGACGCCACCCTTCCCGAGGGCAGCGAGTTGCGCGGTCACGTCATCAGCGTTCGGCGCTCGGGGAAAGTGAAAGGACGCGCTTCCCTGACCCTCGCGTTCACCCAGCTCACCGCGAACGGCAAGACCTACGCGGTGACGGCCCGTCGCATCAGCCTGCTCGCGCCGGAGACCCATGGGAAGGACGCCAAGATCATCGGCGGCGGGGCCGGCGCGGGCGCGCTGGTGGGGGCGATCGCGGACGGCAAGTCCGGTGCGGCCAAGGGGGCCCTGGTCGGCGGCGCCGCGGGCACAGGCGCGGTGCTGGCCACGCGCGGCAAGGAGGTCTCCATCCCGGCCGGCTCGCGATGGCGGGTGCGGCTGGTCCGCCCGCTCGTCGTGGACTGAGGCCCGCCTGCCCGAGGTTCCGCGCGAAGGCGCTTGACCCCCTGCGTACCCTACCCAAGACTGGAGATGTGACCGCCCGTCCGGGACCGCCATCGCCTCGCGGACGCGAGCGCCGTCGCCAGCGGTGGGGAGCCCGCCGCACGCCGCGGCAGCGGCTCGTCTTCGACCTGGTGGCCGGGCTCGTGCTGGGAGCGTCCCTCTCCGCCTGGGCGGTGTCGATCGTCGCCGCCTACCGGGAGCGGGCGCAGCCGGGCCGACCCACGCGCGAGCTCCACCGCCTACCTGACCGACGCGGCCATGAACGCCCTCGTCCAGGACTTGCGCGGGCAGAGCGGGAAGCTCAAGGCGGTCATCCGCGCCCCCAACGCCGACCTGGCCGACGAGGCCGACCCCACGCTCTCGGCGACCTTCGAGGGTCCGTCGGGCCAGGAGCTGGCCCGCTCGAAGCTCGCCGCTCCCTCCGCTCCCGGGATCTACAAGCTCGCCGTCCAGCTCGGCAAGATCAGCAAGCCCGTCGACGACCTGCGCGTCATCACGATGGTGCCCTTCGCGGAGAAGAAGAACGACCGTATCGGGCTCTACTATCTCGGGAGCTGGCCCTACGAGAACGGAGGGAAGCCGCGCACGGCTTCCTACTCGAATCCCACCGGCTTCATCGAGGTGACGCGCGAGAACCGATCGACGCCGGTGTCCGAGCATTTCAAGCTCGGCGACTTCCTGACCAAGGACCAGTACGACGTGTGGCCCAAGTACCTGCTCCTGGAGCCGAAGCTCCTGGACAAGCTGGAGCTCACGGTCGCGGAGCTGGAGAAGGAAGGACATCACGTCGACCACGTCTTCGTGATGAGCGGCTTTCGCACCCCGCGCTACAACAAGGGCGGCGGCAACACGGGGGGACGCGCGAACCTGAGCCGCCACATGTACGGCGACGCTTCCGACGTCTACGTCGACAACGACCGCGACGGCCAGCCCGATGACCTCAACGGCGACGGTCGCGTCGACACCGAGGACGCCAAGATCTTCGCCGACGCGGCGGAGAAGGTGGAGCGGGAGTATCCGGCCCTCGTGGGCGGGATCGGCATCTACAAAGCCTGCTGCGGCCACGGGCCCTTCACCCACATCGACACCCGCGGATACCGCGCGCGCTGGTACGGCGAAGGCGCGGGATGAACAACAAGGAGGATCTGTGACGGAATCGCTTTGCCCCGACTGCGGAAGTCCCCGCCCGGACTGGACCAAGGTCTGCCCCGCCTGCGGCGCGCCTCCCGAGGCCGAGCACCGCCAAGGCGCGGAGACCGCCGAAGGCGTGCGCGCGGCCGACCTGGAGCCCTACATCACGCTGCGGTACATCGCCCGCCTCTTCAAGGTCCTGGCCGGCCTGATCATCGTGATGCTGCTGGGCGAGGTGGTGACGGGGCTGGTCATCGACGGCACGGCCGCCCTGGTGACGCTGATCGGCGAAGGCACGCGCCTGCTCGTCATGGCCGGGTTGCTCTGGGCGGGCGGCGACCTGACCCTGCTCATCATCGATGCCGGCCACGACCTGCGCGTCGCCCGCATCCTGCTCGGCCGCATCAACACGCAGCTCCACCTCAACAGCACCGCGGGCACGAAGCGCTCGGAGCCGCCACCGGTGTCCTGAGTCCTGGCCCTTGCCGGATCAGGCCCCGGTGGACCCGAACCCGGCCGCGCCGCGCCCGCTGGGCGCGAGGGCAGGAGCTGGGCGATGCGATCGCCCGCAGCGATGGCCAGCGGCTCCGGGCCGTGGTTGACGAGGACGACCTTCACCTCGCCGCGGTAGTCGCTGTCGATCACTCCGGCCAGAGTGTCGATGCCGTGGCGCACGGCGAGCCCGCTCCGAGGCCACACCAGGCCGACGTACCCGGCGGGAATCTCCACGAAGAGGCCGGTCGCGACCGCCGCCCGTCCACCGGTGGGCAGGGTGATGGCCTCCGCGGCCCGCAGGTCGGCGCCGGCCGCGCCTTCCGTCGCGTACTCGGGGAGAACGCCGGGACCATCCACGCGAATCTCGAGCGTCATGGCGCGAGATTATATCGGCGCCTGGATCGCCAAAAAGACGGAGAGGGAGACGGGAACGGGAAGGGCTCGATCGACCGGGCACGGTAGAATCGTCTCGTGGAGAGTCCGTCCGGCAAGCCGAACCTCTTTGGCCTCGACCGCGCCGCGCTGAGCCAGGTCGTGGCCGGTCTGGGCGAGCCCGCCTATCGCGCGGAGCAGATCTACCTCTGGCTGTACCGGCGGCGCGTCCGCACCGTCGCGGAGATGACGGACCTCGCCAAGGGACTGCGCGAGGCCCTCGCTGCTGCCTACGACCTGCGCTGGCCCGAAGTGGTGGAACGCCGACACAGCCGGGACGGCACGGTCAAGTACCTCTTCCGCTTGGACGACGGGGCGACGATCGAGAGCGTCTACATCCCGGAGGACCGGCGGCGCACGATCTGCATCTCGACCCAGGCCGGCTGCCCCCTCAAGTGCGCGTTCTGCCTGACCGGCATCAGCGGATACAAGCGGAACCTCAAGCCCTGGGAGATCCTGGGCCAGGTCGCGACGGTCATGGCGGAGGCGCCGCCGGAGCCGAAGGCCTGGAACGTGGTCGTGATGGGGATGGGGGAGCCGCTGCTGAACTACGAGAGCACCGTGATCGCGTTGCGCGCGCTCATGGATCCGGACGGCTTCGCGGTGGCGCCCAAGAAGCTCACCCTGTCCACGGTCGGCATCCTGCCCGCCCTCGAGAAGCTGATGCAGGAGCCGGTGCGCCCGAACCTGGCCATCAGCCTCCACGCGCCGACGAAGGCCCTTCGGCGCGAGCTGATGCCCATCGAGGAGCGCTACGACATCCAGGACGTGATCGCGGCCGCGCAGCGCTATCCCATTCCTCACGGGGGCGCCGTGACCTATGAGTACGTGCTGCTCGGCGGGGTCAACGACCAGCCCACGCACGCGCGTGCGCTCGTCCGGCTCCTGGCCGGCGCGCACGGCAAGGTGAACCTGATCCCCCTGAACCCCGCGCCGGAGATCCCGTTCGCGCCGCCATCACCGGAGGCGATCGACGAGTTCTGCCGCATCCTCTCGGAGGCGCGGATCACCGTCTCCGTGCGCCGCCCGCGCGGGCAGGACATCCTCGCCGCCTGCGGCCAGCTCCACCTCAAGCGCGGGGAGGTGCCCGTGCCCGCCCCCGTCGCCTCCTGAGCGTACCCTTCGCGTCCCGCGCCGCCCGCCTGCCCTGGGCCGCGCAGATCGCGCTCGTCCTCGCCCTCACCGCCGCCGTCCTGCTGCCCGCGCTGGGCGCGGCGCCGCTGGAACGGGCGGAGATCTATTTCATGGACGGGGCGCGGGCCATGGTGGAGAGGGGCGACTGGCTGGTACCGCGGTACCAGGGTGAGCCCTTCTTCGACAAGCCCGCGCTCATCTACTGGCTGATGGCGGCCGCCTTCCGCGCCCTCGGCTTCTCACTCGGGGTGGGACGCCTCGTCTCCGCGGCGGCGGCCCTGGGCTCGATCGTGGCCACCGCCTGGCTGGGCCGCCTGCTCCTGGACCGGCGCGCCGCCGTCTACGGCGCGCTCGCGCTGGGCACGACGCTCCTCGTCCTGAGCTTCGGCCGCGTGGCCATGTCGGACATGCTGCTCACGCTCTGGTGCACGCTGGCCGTGGCCACCGGCGCCTCCGCGACCAACGAGCGGGGACCGACCGTCTTGCGCATGACCGCGCTGGGTGCGACGCTCGGTCTGGGCTTCCTGACCAAGGGCCCGGTCGCGCTCGTGCTCGCCGGTCTGGGCCTGGGGCTGCTGTTCCTCCACGGCCACCAGGGCCGGCGCCTGCGGCTGGACGCACGCGGGACCGGCGCGGCCGCCCTCGCGTTCGCCGTGCTCGGGCTCGGCTGGTTCGCCGCCGTCGCCTGGCGCCTGGGCCTCGGTCCCCTCGAGTACTTCTTCCTTCGCGAGAACCTCGAGCGCTTCGCCAGCGAGACCTATGACGCCGATCGCTCGCTGCTGTACTACGTGTGGACCTACTTCGCGGCCGGCCTGCCCTGGTCGCTGGTCTTCCCGCTGGCCGCGTGGCGCGGGAGGCGTCGCGCCTCATTCCTGCTCCTCTGGATGGCGCTCATGGCCGTGCCCCTGAGCCTCTCGCGCGGCAAGATCGACTACTACCTGCTGCCCCTCCTCCCGGCGGCGTCGCTCGTGATCGGCAGCCATCTCGCCGCCTCGTGGGACCGCATCGACCGCGCCTGGGCGCGGGCGGCGCTGCTGGCGTTCGCGCCGATCGCGCTCGTCCCCGCCGTCCTCCAGGCGCGCATCCCGACGGACTGGCTGCCGGGCTGGCCGTTCCAGGTCGCGCTCATCGCGCTCGGGTCCGCGATCGCGCTGGCGGCCGGCCTCGCGGCCGCACGGCCGTCACCGCCCCGGCTGGCCGCCGTGTTCGCGGGCGGCACCGCGGCCATCCTCGCCCTCCTCGCCGGCGCTTTCCTGCCCGCCTTCCGCGCGGCCCAGCCCAACGCGGCGGTCGTCACCGACGTGCGGCGCGAGCGCGCCTGGCGCCCCGACGTCGAGCTCGCCGCCTGCGGTGACCCCGCGCGCGTCGCACGCGACCTCCTGTTCCACGCCCGGCTGACCGCCCAGGAGCGCTGCGACGTATGGAACCCTGCCTCGTCGCGCCGGCCGTTCCTGCTCCTCGTCGGCACCGAGCAGCGCCGGTCGCTGGAAGCGGTGCCGGGAATCCGCGAGGTCGGGGTCTATCACTGCGTGCCCGCCGCGGCCCTGACGCTGGGGCAGATCCTGGCCGGCCTGGAGATCGAGCCCATCGTACTGCTCGCCAACTATCACACCGACGATCCGGTGGCCGAGACCAAGCGCGTCAAGGACCGCAAGCGCGCCCTGCGGCGGGAAGCGGCGGCCTGGGAAGCGGCCGGGCGCCCCGTCGCGAGCCCGACGCCGGAGGCGCCGCCGCCGGCGCCGACGGTCAGGCCCTGAGCTCCCGGAAGATCTCGCCCGCCGCGCGCACGGTGGCGTCGATGTCGCCCTCGGTATGGGCCAGGGACACGAACGCGGCCTCGTACTGGGCGGGCGGGAAATAGATGCCGCGCTCGAGCAGCTCGTGGAAGAAGCGCGCGAAGAGCGCGGTGTCGGAGGTCTTCGCGCTGGCGTAGTCGTGCACGGGGCCGGGGGTGAAGAACAGCGTGATCATCGAGCCCACGCGGTTGATGGTCACCTTGACGTCCGCCTCGTCCCGCGCCCCGAGCAGACCTGCGTGCAGCCGCGCGGACAGCATCTCCAGGCGCTTATACGTGCCGGCCCGCTGCAGCAGGTCGAGGGTGAGACAGCCCGCGGCCATGGCCAGCGGGTTGCCGGACAGCGTGCCCGCCTGGTAGACGGGGCCGGTGGCGCGATGTGCTCCATGATATCGGCCCGGCCGCCGTAGGCGCCCACGGGCAATCCGCCGCCGATGATCTTGCCCAGGCAGGTGAGGTCGGGCTTGATGCCGTAGAGCACCTGCGCGCCGCCGCTGGACAGGCGGAATCCCGTCATGACCTCGTCGAAGACGAGGAGCGCGCCCGCACGCGTGGCCAGGTCCCGCAGTCCCTGGAGGTAGCCATCGCGCGGTGCGACGACGCCCATGTTCCCGGCCACCGGCTCGACGATGATGGCGGCGAGGTCCGGCCCGTGCGCTTCGACGACCCTTTCGACCGCGCCGAGGTCGTTGAAGGGCGCGACCACGGTGTCGGCGACCGTGCCTTCCGGGACCCCCGGCGAGCCCGGGATGCCGAGGGTGGCCACGCCCGATCCCGCCGCTACCAGCAGCGCGTCCGCGTGGCCGTGGTAGCAGCCCTCGAACTTGAGGATCTTGCTGCGGCCGGTGACTCCGCGCGCGAGGCGCAGGGCGCTCATCGTCGCCTCCGTCCCCGAGGAGACGAAGCGGACCTTCTGGATGCTCGGCACCAGGCGCACCACGCGGTCGGCCAGCTCCACCTCCGCCGCGCAGGGCGCGCCGTAGGAGGTGCCGCGGGCCGCGGCCTGGGTGATGGCCTCGATCACGGACGGATGGGCGTGACCGAGGATGAGCGGCCCCCAGGAGCCCATGTAGTCGATGTAGCCCTTGCCGTCGGCGTCCCACATCCGCGCGCCTTCGGCCTTGCGGATGAACAGCGGCGTGCCCCCGACCGCCTTGAACGCGCGCACGGGCGAGTTGACGCCGCCGGGAATGAGGCGCTGGGCGCGCGCGAACAATTCTTCGGACTGCGTCATCGCAGGCTACTCTAGCGGAAAATGAGGGACGGGCCACATTTGTCGGCATCACGTTTGCATTACTCACAGGCCACGGCCGCCATGGCTTCACGATCCGAGCGCTCGGAGACCGACGAGAACGCCCCCGGCCGCGCGGCGGGGCTCCGCGTGCTCCTCGTCGACGATGACGACGACACGCGGGACATGCTCCGCTTCGTCCTGGCTCAGGACGGTTACCTCGTCGACGACGTCCAGGACGCGGAGTCGGCCCTGGAGCACCTGCGGAAGGGCGGGTACCGCGTGGTGGTCACCGACTACGACCTGCCGGGGAAGACGGGCGCCCAGCTCCTCCGCCAAGCCACCCTCGAGCGGCTCCTGGAGGGATGTGCGGTCCTCGTGGTGACTGCCCATTCCGATCCGGAGGACGTCGGGGCGGCTCCCGTGATCCACAAGCCGCTCGACGTCGAGGCCTTCCGCCGGCAGGTGCGCGGTATCCTCGAGACACACGGGTCTGCCCCCGTTTCCGGGGGGAAAGGCGCCCCGGCGGGCGCGGCTGCGGTGACCATCGTGCTCTACGTCCACCGCGACACCCCGGCTTCACGGCGGGCCGAGCGCAACGCACGGCAGATCCTCGGGCGGATCGGGAAGGCCAGCGTCCGGTTCGAGCTGCGGGACGTCGCGGAGCACCAAAGCGAGGCCGAAGCCGATCGCATCGTCTTCGTCCCCACCGTCGTGGTGAAATGCACGCCGCCCGTGTGGATCGTCGGAGACCTGCGCCAGCCGCAGGCGTTGTTCGACGTGCTCTGCCTGTGCGGCCTGGCGCGCTTCGGGGAGTTCGAATGACCGCCTGGCCCGCTACGACCCGCATCCTTCTCGTCGAGAGCGACGAAGACCATCGCAAGCTCCTCGGCCAGGCCCTCCGCAACCACAGCTATGCGGTCGACGAGGCGGGCTCGGCGGCGGAGGCGAGGACCCGTCTCGCGGGCGCCCGCTACGCGCTGATGATCGCGCACTACAGCCTTCCCGACAGTACGGCGACGGACCTGCTGCGGGCGACGCGGGGGGAGGGACTCCTGGCGGACACGCCGGCGATCGTGTTCACCGGCCAGCCGGACGTCGAGAAGTCGCGTGACTTCGAGCTGATGCGCAAGCCGCTCGCGGTCTCGGACCTGTTGCGGCAGGTCCAGGCCATCGTCGGCGCCCCGGTGGGGCCGGAAGCGTCGGCGCCCGCGCGGACGGAGGCGGGCGTGGCCCGGGTCCAGCTCGTTCTCTATGTCACCCGGCCGTGGCCGTCGTCCCAGCGCGCGATCCGCAACCTCGAGACCGCGCTCGCCGGCCTCTCCGCCGGCGAAGTCGGCCTGGAGGTCTGCGATCTCGCGCGCGAGCCCGAACGTGCCGACCACGACCGGGTCATCTTCTCCCCGACCCTCGTGAAGGTGCGGCCGGAGCCGAGGATGTGGGTGGTGGGCGACCTCACGGACCGCGCGGTGATCGCCGACCTTCTGTCCACGTGCGGCCTGGATCTGCCCCTGGCCTGACCCCCGCCTACGACGCCTTGACGACCATGGCGCCGAGCACCGACACCAGCGTGGAGGGCTCGATCGGCTTCACGAGGTGAGCCTGATAGCCCGCTTCCTTGGCCAGGGCGCGGTCGCGCGGCAATCCCCAGGCGGTCAGGGCCACGGCGGGGACGCGCCCTTCCTCACCCGGCCGCGCGCGTACCTTGCGCATGAACTGCAGGCCGTCTTCGCCGGGCAGGCCGATGTCGGCCACGATCAAGTCCGGGGCGCCCTGCTCCAGCGTGGCCAGCGCCTCGGGGCTGCTCGAGGAGGCGGTGACCTCGGCCCCCGCGTGCCGCAGCACGTTCGTCACGATCTCGCGCGCGTCGGCGAAGTCCTCCACGAGGAGGATGCGCAGCCCTTCGAGCGGACGCTCCGAGGCGGGGGCGGGGCCCACCTGGCGCCGGTCGGCCCTCAGCACGGGCGGCGGCTCCACCTGCAGCCCGCCCTGCGCGATCTGGAGCCGGTAGGGATGGGTGACATGGCTCGACCCGCGCATCTTCAGCACCCGCAAGGTGCGGTCGATGTCGGAGGCGCCCACGGAATAGTCCAGGACGAGGATCGCGTCGGCGATGGTGGACAGGTAGGGCGCGGTGTGCGTGGCCACCTCGTTGCCCAGGACGGTCTGGGTGAGGAGGGCGCTCCGGGCGTGCTCGCGGAGCAGGGACGCGAGTCCGATCATGAACTGCCGGAAGCCCTTCTCGGACGAGGAGTGCTCGATCGATGAGATGCTGTCCAGGACGACCAGGGACGGCTTGAACTCCTCGAGGCCCATGCGCAGGCTGACCAGGAGGTCTTCGAGGCCCAGGGCCTCCGGATACCGGCAGGTGACCTGGAGGTTGCCCGCGCGCTCCAGCTCGTCGATCGGCATCCCGATGGAGGCGAAGTTGCGCGTCAGGATCGCCTTGGGCTCCTCGAAGCCGTAGTACGCGACCTTCTCGCCGCGGAGGGCGCCCGCCCGCGCGTAGAGGCCGCCCAGCATCGTCTTGCCGCTGCCGGTGGGGCCGCGGACGATGACGATCGAGTCGCGGAGGAGGCCGCCGTCGATCATCGTGTCGAGGCCGGGAAGGCCGCTCGAGTACCGCTCCTCCCGGTGCAGCTCCGGGCGGTCCTTGGCGTCGAGGGGAAAGATGGTGAGGCCGCGCGCGGTGATCGTGCAGGGGAACTCGCCCTTGTAGTGGCCGCTCCCCCGGTACTTGTTGATCTCCAGGCTGCGCCGCCGGCGCTCCCCGTCGACGATGTTGCGGAGGATGACGACCACGTCGCACACGAAGTCTTCCACGCCGAGGGTGGTGAGCTGGCCGTAGTCCTCGGCCGCCTCCGCGAGCACGACCGAGGTGAGCTCCATCCGCCGGAAGGCATGGATCACCTGCGCGAACAGGCTGCGCAGCAGCTCCTGGGGGGGCCGGGGGCTGAAGAGCGCGGTGGCGGAGTCGAGCACCACTGCCCGTGAGCCGTGCTGCTTGACGATGGCCTGGACCCGGTGGATCAGCCCCGACATGTCGTATTCGCCGCTGATCACCATGGGCCCCTCGATCGGCCGCGAGGCATCGGTGACGCGCAGGGTGCCGCTGGCGATCGCCTCGGAGACCCCCAGCCCCAGGTTGTCCCCGGTGCCGATGAGGTCGTCCGGCGATTCCTCGACCGCGATGAGCAGGGTGGGGACGCCCTGGCGGGCCAGATGGGTCGCGATCTGCAGGCCGAGGATCGTCTTGCCCGTGCCGCTCCGGCCCACGATGAGGCTCGAGCGGCCCCGCGGTATCCCGCCGTGGCTGATGAGGTCGAAGCCGGGCACGCCCGTCGCGAACTTCTCGACAACACTCATCCGGATGTCTCCAGTGCGCCCAGGCTGAGGAGCGCCGTCACCAGGCCGAGGTCGGCCAGGTCACCGACCAGCGTGCACGAGGTCTCCGGGTGGCGCACGATCAGCATGGGTGTGAACACGACGTGGTCGGCTTCCGCTTCGGCGAGGTCCCGGCTGACGTCGCGCACGGTCAAGCGGTAGGTGGAGGGGTCGCAGCCCTTCAGCGCCGCGTCGAGGTTCCGCCGCGCTTTGGCCGAGATCCCGGCCGCCGGGTTGACGTAGAGCACCATCTCCAGAACGCCCGCGGGAGTCTCGTCTTCCATCACCCGTCCCGTGATCTTTGGTCCCTGAAACGAGGCTAGCACAGCGCAACCGTCTCGCCGGCCGGACGATGAATTTGGTGGAAGGGCCTTTCGGTATGATCGCAGACCATGAAGAGGGGCGACGCCGCCGGCCTCCTCCTGGCGTCGCTCGTCGTGATGGCGGCGGGTGCCGCTGCCGCCCGGATGGCGCTCGACCCGAAGGTCGTGATCGACCGCGACGCCGAATGGCGTGAGGTCTGCCTGGGCTGCCGGCGTGCCGGCGGCACCGCCGACGCTCTCGCCGTCTCGCGCCTGGCGCTGGTCCACCTCCACGGGCTCTCCGGCCGGGAAGCCACGCTCGATCTGATGCTGTCCGCCCCTGCCTCGCCCGTCGCCTTGGCCGTGGCCCGGTCGCCGGAAGCGGCCCCGGTCGTCGAGGTCCGTCTGGGGGAGTCGCCGCAGCGGATCCGTCTGAACCTGGTCTCCGGTGAGCACGACGTCGACGTGTGGCTGCGCGCGACATCGACCCACGGGCTGCCCATGCTCCTGCAGCGCGTCGTGCTCGAACGCGCGGCCCGCGCGTCGGACCGATTGCTGCAGGTCCTGCCCCTCGGCGTCGGCCTGGCCGTCCTCCTGCTCCTGGCGCGCCGCCTGCCCGTGGGCATCGCGCTCGCGTTCGCGCTGGCCTCGCTCGCCTGCGCGGTGCTGGCCATCCAGGCGCTCCATGACCCGGTGACGCTGCTGGAATTCAAGGCGGCGCCTCGCCAGCGAGCGCAGACGGCGCTGGTCGCGCTCCTCGCCGTGGCCGCCCTCTGGCGCCCGCCCGGCCGGCTGCTCGCGTTCACGACGCTGGCCCTGGCCGGCTGGCTGCTCTTCCTGCCGACCGCCCGTCACGGGCTCGTCTCCGACGACTTCCTGTGGGCACGCGAGTGGACCCTTGCGGACGTCGCTTCCTCCTTCGTGGGACCCGAGGATCCCGCCGGCGCATCGAACACGTACTATCGGCCGCTCTCGACGCTGTCCCACGCGACGGACGCGTGGATCTGGGGCGACCGCGTGGCGGGCTACCACGTGACGAACCTGGTGCTGCAGGCGCTCGTGGGCGCTGTCGCCCTGCTCCTGCTGGAGAGGCTCGGCCTCTCGCGCCGCGCGGCGCTCCTCGGCGCCCTCGCCTGGACGGCCCATCCCATGGCGTCCTCGGCGGTGGCCTGGGCGAGCCAGCGCACCGACCTGATCGTTTCCGTCTTCTACCTGTCCAGCCTGGCCCTGTTGCTCTCGCCTCTCGGGGCCCGCACGTGGCCGCCGCTCGTGCCGGCGCTGCTGGCCCTGGGCAGCAAGGAGATCGCGATCTCGCTCCCCGCGGTCGCCACGCTCGCGGTCTGGTTGGCGCTGCCCGGAGAGGAACGAAAGGGGCGGCTGCGGGCATTGGCCGCGCTCTGGGCGCTGGCCCTCTCGTATCTGGCCTGGTGGGTGTACCTCTTCCCCGACAAAGCGCTGGCGAAGCTCTTCCCCGATCCGCGAAAGGCGCGCGAACCGGGGATCGGGTTCGGGCGCGGCATCGCCGACATCTATACCCAGGTCTTTGCTCCGCTCGGCTACGAACGCTGGTGGAACCGGGTCGCCCCCGTGGATCCCGTCCGCCTCGGCGTCGTGGTAGCGGCGGCTCTCCTCGTCTTCCTCGCTTGGCGCCTGGCCCGGAACCCTCCCCGCCACCCCTGGGCGGCGGCCACCCTGTCCGTCGCGTGGCCGGGGCTGGTGTGCCTGCCCCTGTTCGGCATCGGCCTCGTGGACGTCTACCGTCTGGGGTTCCTGCTCTGCTTCGCCTTCGCGATCGCGGCGGCGGCCGCCGGCCACGCTCTCGAGAAGCGGAACGGACGGCTGATCCCGGTGGCCGCCGTGGTCGTCATCGTCTGGCTCGCGCCCCTCGCCCTCGAGGCCGCCGACGAGTGGGGTCCCGGCGGCTTCTACTACGAGATGTCGCTGAGCCTGACGCGGCGCGGCGAAGACTGGCTGGCGGTGTTCGCGCCGCGCGGCCGCGACCGATTCTGGGCGGAGTACGAAGCTCGCGAGCACGTGCTCGAGGCGTGGAAGCTCATCGACCCGGAGCGACCTACTTCGTCCACCGCGCGAAGTCCTTCGCGTGATAGGTGAGGATGATGTCCGCCCCCGCGCGGGCGATGGAGACGAGCGTCTCCTTCGCCACGCGTTCCTCGTCGATCCAGCCGCGCGCCGCGGCCGCCTTCACCATCGCGTACTCGCCGGAGACGTTGTAGGCGGCCACGGGCACGTCGACGAGTTCGCGCACGGCGCGGATGACGTCGAGGTAGGCCAAGGCGGGCTTGACCATCACCATGTCCGCGCCTTCTTCGAGGTCCAGCCGGACCTCGCGCAGCGCTTCCCGGGCGTTGGCCGGATCCATCTGATAGCCGCGACGGTCGCCGAACTGTGGCGCGGAGTCGGCCGCTTCGCGGAACGGCCCGTAGTAGGCGGAGGCGTACTTCGCGGCATAGGACAGGATGGCAGCGCCGCTGAACCCTTCCGCGTCGAGGGCCGTTCGAATGGCGCCCACGCGGCCGTCCATCATGTCGGAGGGCGCGACCACGTGTGCTCCCGCGCGGGCGTGCGAGACCGCCATCCGGGCGAGGAGGCCGAGGGTGGGGTCGTTCTGCACCTCAGCGCCTTCGACCAGCCCGCAATGCCCGTGCGACGTGTACTCGCACAGGCAGACGTCGGTCATCACGATGAGCTCGCGGCACTCGGCGCGGATGGCCCGCACCGCCTTCTGGACGACGCCGTCCTCGGCGTATCCCTGGCTGCCCTGCGCGTCCTTGGCCGAAGGCAGCCCGAAGAGGATCACTCCGCCGATCCCGAGACTCTCCACCTCGCGCGCCTCGCGCGCGGCCTGGTCGGCGGAGAGATGGAAGCAGCCGGGGAGGGAGGAGATCTCCTTGCGGACGCCTTCGCTGGGCACGACGAACAGCGGATAGACCAGACGCTCCGGCGTGAGGCGCGTCTCGCGCACCATGGCCCGCAGGCGCTCGCTACTGCGTAGTCGCCGCGGCCTTTGGGTGGGGAAAGTCATGGGCAAGCTGAGACCACAGCCACAAGCCACGGACGGCGCGCGGAGGCGGATTCACTCCGC
>QHVP01000207.1:15917-19025 GCA_003222295.1 Acidobacteriota bacterium
CGACGACGTCCACCGGTACTACTCGTCGTCGTCATCGCCGTAAAAGAACTCGTTCGAGCACCGCTTGGAGCAGAAGTGGCGGCCGAAGGCGTGAGTCGAGCAGCTCTCGCAGGTCCACCGGAAGCAGATCGGGCACTTCTGGAGAAGCTTGTCCAGCTCATTTACGTTGCAGGAGAAGCACTCCACGGCCGCGAAGTATACACCGCGCGAACGCGCGCTCTCGTTAACTTATGAGCAGCGCAGCGATCGTAGTACACTGTTGCGGGTAGAGTTATCGCCGAGCCGTAGTCCGTGGCGGTGTAGCTCAGTTGGTTAGAGCACGCGGCTCATATCCGCGGCGTCCGGGGTTCAAGTCCCTGCACCGCCACCATTTCCCTACCCGTAGGAGGAAGCCTTCGCCGTGAGGCGTACCGATCTCCAGTCCGGCGTCGCCCAGGCCCTCCGGAGCCTCGGGCATCCGTCCGCCGGGCAGCGCGTGGTGGTCGGCCTCTCCGGCGGCGCCGATTCTGTGGCCCTTCTCGACGTCATGGTTGCCCTGGCCCGACACCGCGGCTTCACCGTGGTGGCGGCCCATCTCGATCACGCCTTGCGGCCCGAGTCCGCCGACGATGCCGCGTTCTGCCGCGACCTTTGCGCCACCCTGGATGTTCCGTTCCGGACCGAGCGCAAGGATGTCGCCGCCCGACGGCGCGCGGAGGGCGGAGGCCTGGAGGAAGTCGCCCGCGGCGAGCGCCACGCCATCCTGCGCCGGGTCAAGGACGAGGAGGGCGCGACCTGGATCGCGCTCGCGCACACCCGTGACGACCAGGCGGAGACGGTGCTGCTGCGCCTCCTGCGCGGGGCCGGGGGCCTCGGCCTTTCCGCCATGCGGCCGCGTGCGGGCGACCTGCTGCGGCCGATGCTGGCCTCGTCGCGCCGCGACGTCCTCGATCATCTGGCCGCCCGGTCGCTCGCCTGGCGCGAGGACCCCAGCAACGCCGACGTCTCGATCGCGCGCAATCGCGTGCGGCACGAGCTGATCCCGTATCTCGAGCGGCACTTCAACCCCGCCGTCCGCGAGGCACTGGCCCGCTCGGCGGCGCTGCTGGCCGAGGAATCGGACGTCCTGGCTTCGGTCGCGGGCGACGACGTGTTGACGGTGGGAGGGCTGCGATCCGCCCCCCGCGCCGTCGCGCGGCTGACCGTGCGCCGCGCCCTGCAGGACGCGGGCGGCCTGCGTGGCGTCGGGCTCAAGCATGTCGACGCGATCCTCGACCTCGCCGCCACCGCGGCGCCCTCCGGCCGTCGGGTCGCGCTGCCCGGAGGACGCGAGGCCGTCTTCCATTTCGACCAGGTGCGGATCACGCGCCGTCGCGCGCCGTCCGCGCCGTTCGCGCTGCCGCTCCACGTGCCGGGGACGGTCGCATTGCCCGACGGAAGCCGCCTCCTGGCCCGCGCCGCCCGGGGTCCCGCCGTCTCGAATGGCTCCGCCGCCGTGGTGGCCGTCCCGGACGGCCCTCTCGAGGTGCGGACGCGCCGGCCCGGTGATCGCGTGCGCGCCGCGGGCCGCGACGTGAGCCTGAAGCGGTTCCTCATGGACCGCCGCGTGCCGGCCCAGGAGCGGAGCGCGCTCCCGCTGCTGGCCGCCGGCCACCGGGTCCTGTGGATGCCGGGACAGCGGATCGAGGGCGCCGAGGCGGGGGAGCGGCAGTTCGTCCGTCTCGAGCTGCTCCCAGGCGGGAGACACCAGTGATGGACAAGCCGGACGTCCTCTTCACGCCCGAGCAGATCGCGGCTCGCATCCGGCAGATCGGCAGCGAGGTAGGGCGGGACTTCGACGGCAAGGAGGTCTGCGTCGTCGGCCTCATCAAGAGCTGCATGGTGTTCATGGCCGACCTCGTCCGCGCCATCCCCCTCGACATGACCTGCCATTTCCTGCGGGTCTCGTCCCTGCGCGAGGGAACGGCGGGAGCGGCGCGGACGGACATCGTCTACACGACGGAGATCGCGTACGAGGACCGGCACATCCTTTTGCTCGACGACATCATCGATACCGGGATAACCTTGAATTTTCTCCTGGACCACATCCGGGAGCGCCGTCCGCGGAGCCTCAAGGTCGCCGCCTTGATCGACAAGCCGGCCGACCGCAAGATCGAAGTGCAGGTCGATTGGGCGGCCTTCACCCTGAAGGAACCGGTGGGGGAGCGCTTTCTCGTCGGCTACGGATTGGACTACGCAGAGCGATACCGGGGGCTGCCTTACATCGGGACCATACCGCGTCCGGACAAGCCGGGCGAGGGGCGCACGATCAGCATCGCCCCCGGAAGGTAACGGGGTCGCACTCATGGATCGGGAGCCCGGGAGGGCTGGAAAGTGAACGCTACGTTCAAGACGGTCATGCTGTGGATGTCGCTGCTGGTGGTCATCTTCCTGGCCTGGCATTTCGCCCAGATCCAGAAGAAGGAGACCTCGCTGAAGTTCAGCGAGTTCATGACCCAGGTGGATGCGGGCCAGGTGCAGGACGCGACCATCGTCGGCTACGACATCAAGGGGCACTTCACCAGCCGTGAGCCCTTCCGCACCACCGCGCCTCCGGACTTCCCGGACTACATCAAGGCGCTGCTGTCCAAGAAGGTCCAGGTCACGGTGGAGCGCGACCAGACTCCGGCCTGGGCCAACATGCTCATCTCCTGGGCCCCGTTCCTGCTCCTCATCGGCTTCTGGGTCTTCTTCATGAGGCAGATGCAGAGCGGGGGCAACAAGGCGCTGTCCTTCGGCAAGTCCAAGGCGAAGCTGCTCGCGTCGCAGCAGAAGAAGGTCACGTTCAAGGACGTGGCGGGCGTGGACGAGGCCAAGGAAGAGCTGCAGGAAATCATCGAGTTCCTGCGCGAGCCGCAGAAGTTCCAGAAGCTGGGCGGCCGCATCCCCAAGGGCGTGCTCCTGATGGGGCCTCCGGGGACGGGCAAGACTTTGCTCGCCCGCGCCATCGCCGGCGAGGCCAACGTACCCTTCTTCTCGATCTCGGGCTCGGACTTCGTGGAGATGTTCGTGGGCGTGGGCGCCTCGCGCGTCCGCGACCTGTTCGAGCAGGGCAAGAAGAACGCGCCCTGCATCATCTTCATCGACGAG
>QHVP01000211.1:0-5216 GCA_003222295.1 Acidobacteriota bacterium
AGCCGCCATTCCTGGGCGGCGATGAAGAACGCCGGGTACCACTTCAAGCCGCATCCGATGGACCAGAAGAACGTGGACCACAGGAAACGGCGCCGGCGGTGCGCGGTATAGCCTACCAGGACGAAGGTGACGATCCAGCTCTCGTAGCGGACGGGCGCGGTCACGATCGCGGTGAGGTTGAGGCTCAGGGCCAGCGTCGCCGCGAAGGCCCACCTCGGCGCGATCTCACGCGCCAGCCGGTACAGCAACGCGGCGTTGATCAGGTCCGCCACGCCCATGAACACCGCGTGCACGACGATGGTTTGACGCAAGTCGTCGGGGCGGATGAACGGGCTCATCAGCCAATAGAGAATCCCGCCCAGCACCGGGTATTCCTTGGTGAGCTTGACGTAGGGGATCGCGCCTGCCTGCGTCTCCGCGAAGAACTCGCGCCAGGTGCGGATGTCCTGGACGACGTGGCTGGCCGCTTGCGTATGCCAGAACACCGTGAGCAGCAGGGTGACGGTGACCGCGCGCACGATCGCGGTGATCAGCAGCGCCGTCCAGAGACCCGGTGGGTCGCTTCTCGCGGTCGGCTCGCCCATGCGCGCGTGCATACCTATCCCATCGCGGGCCGTCGCGCCATGGCCTGCTCGCGGGAATACCGAGCCGTTCACCGTCGTTGGAGAGGGCATGGAGTTGAAGATGCCGCGGTCGGGCGCCTTTCCCTCATTGCTGTTGCTGGCCCTGATGGGGTGCGGAGGCTCGTCGCCCCTGGCGCCCACACCGCCCGCACTCGCGCCCACCCCGAACCCCGCCGCGGTCGCGCGCTACCGTGTGACCTTCGACGCCTCGTGGAGCGCGCTGTCCCATCCGACCGACATCCCGCGCAATCCCCACTTCTCGCGCCTGATCGGGGCCACGCACAAGCCCACGGTAAGGTTCTGGGAGGCGGGCGGTCCGGCCAGCGAGGGGATTCGGTTGATGGCGGAGCAGGGGCGCACCACGCCGCTCGACACCGAGGTCGAGGCGGCCATCACCGCCGGCCAGGCCCAGCGCGTGCTGGTGGGGGACGGCATCGACCGCTCGCCGGACCGCGTGAGCCTCGAATTCGAGATCAGCCGCGACTTCTCCCTGGACACACTCGTGTCGATGCTTGCGCCCAGCCCCGATTGGTTCGTGGGCGTGTCCGGTCTCAACCTCATCGAGAACGGCGACTGGGTGGCGGAGAAGGTCGTCGTGCTGCAGCCCTGGGACGCGGGCACGGACAGCGGTGAGACGTTCAGCTCCGCGGATCTCCGGACCACGCCCCCGGAGCCGATCCATTTGATCGGCACCGGGCCGCTGCTCGTCGGCGCCTCCGTGCCCCCGGTCGGGACGTTCACGTTTCGCCGCCTGAACTAGGGCGGCTATTTCCCCGTCTTCGTCCAGTCGACGAGACCCGCGCGCGTGGCGGGCTGGCAGTGGGGACAGAAGTACGCGTCCATCCCGCGGACGCCCGCCTTCCGCACCTTCGCCCCGCAGCGCGGGCACACGTCGCGTAGTCGCACCTTGAGGAAATCGCGGACCTTCACGTCGATCGGCTCGCCGCGGCGGGCCACCTCGGCGACCGCCTCGCGCATCACCTTGACGATCGCGTCGTGCAGCCGCACCGCGTCGTCGTGGGACAGTGACCGGCAGAAGGTCTTCGGATGCAGCCTCGCCTCGAACAGGATCTCGTCGGCGTACGCGTTCCCGATGCTGTCCAGCGCGCGCTTGTCCAACAGGAGGACCCGGACCTGGTCGCGCCGCTTCTTGAGCAGGCTCACGAACCGCTCTCGCGTGAACTCGGGAGCCAGCACGTCGACGCCGCCGGCCTGGTCCATGCCCGCGGCCGCCTTCCAGTCGCCCTTGGCCAGGAGATACGCCTTGCCCATGTTTTTTTCGTCGCGATAACGGAGGTCCGACATCGAGTCGCCTTCGCCGCGCGGTCCGTGGCTGGTGGCTTCTGGTGGCCCGAAGGTCAGGGCGAAGACGAGATCGCGCTCGTCCTTTTCGTCCGGGGCGGCCAGGCGGAAGCGGCCGGCCAGCATCGGGTTCACGGCCAGGTCGAGGTCCTCGAAGCGGAAGACCAGGAAGTGCGCATGACGGATCACGTCGTCGAGGCGCCGCCCCAGGAGCAGGGAGAGGTTTCCCCGCACCGCGAACCGCATCACGATGGGCTCGCGCAATCGCTCCGCGACCACGCGCCGGCCGACCAGCGCCTCCTTGAGGCGAGCCTGGATGTAGAGGAGATCGGGCAGCTCGGGCATCTCCCGAGATGATCGGCCCACAGCGGACGCGCGCGCAAGCGCCGGGCGCGCGCGGGGCGCATTCATCGGTGCGACCGGCGTCGACGTCACCTTTGTGTGCGTTGCTGACGCGTTATGCTTGGCACGATGACGCCGCCCCTTCAACCACTCGGAGCCCCAGACCTCCTTCTGATGACGCGGGTGGTCGACTTCGCGGCGCTCAGACATCGCGGTCAGCGCCGAAAGGGTGCGGCGGAGGAGCCGTACTTCAACCATCTCGCCGAGGTCGCGTTCCTCGTGGCCCAGGCCACCGAGGGGCGCGATCCGATCGTCGTCCTCGGGGCGCTGCTGCACGACACGATCGAGGACACGCAGACGACGGCTGACGAGCTCGAGGCCGAGTTCGGCGCGGAAGTGGCCCTCCTCGTGGCCGAGGTGACGGACGACAAGCGGCTGCCCAAGGCGCAGCGCAAGCAGCTACAGGTCGAGAACGCGCCCCACAAGTCGGATCGCGCGAAGCTGATCAAGTTGGCGGACAAGATCAGCAACCTGCGCGGGATCACGCACAGCCCGCCGGCGAATTGGGACCTCGAGCGAAAGCAGGAGTACTTCGCGTGGGCCGCCCGCGTCGTCGACGGGTGCCGCGGCGTCAACCCCTGGCTGGAGATGGTCTTCGATCAAGCACATCGCGATGGCCTGGCCCGCCTCGCCGCCGACGAATAGGCTCTCGATCGCGAACCGGAGTCTCCCCCCTTGACGTGAGGCCGGCTGTGCCCGGTACTGGGAGAGGAGGGTCACCATGCGACAGCTCGCCCGGGCCCACACCTTCGCCGCCGGCGCCGCTCTCGCCCTGATCGCGGCCTGCGCCACCAATCCCGCGACCGGCAAGCGCCAGATCATGCTGGTGGGCGAGGCGCAGGAGATCGCGATGGGACAGGAGGCGGACCAGGAAGTCGCCTCCTCGCTCGGCCTCTACCCGGACGACGCGCTGCAGGCGTACGTGGCGGGGCTGGGCAAGACGCTGGCCGCAAGCGGCGAGCGGCCGAGCCTCCCCTGGACGTTCCGCGTCGTGGACGACCCGGCGGTGAACGCGTTCGCCCTCCCCGGCGGCTTCATCTACGTGACGCGCGGAATCCTGACCCATCTCAACTCCGAGGCCGAGCTCGCGTCCGTGGTCGGGCACGAGATCGGCCACGTCACCGCCCGCCACACCGTCTCCCAGATCACGAAGTCCCAGCTCGCCACCCTCGGACTGGTGGCAGGCATGATCGTGCGGCCCGAGCTCGCGCGCTTCGGGGACCTGGCCCAGGCGGGGATGCAGCTCATGTTCCTCAAGTTCGGGCGTAACGACGAGCAGCAGGCCGACGACCTCGGCCTGCGCTACATGACGCGGCGGGACTACGACCCGCGGGAGATGGTCGAGGTCTTCTCGGTGCTCGACCGGCTGGGACAGACGAGCGGCGAGGGCCGGTTGCCCACGTGGCTCTCCACCCATCCCGCTCCCGCGAACCGCGCCCAGCGCATCCAGTCCGAGATCCAGGCCCAGCACCTGGCCGGGACGCGCGTCGAGGAGCCCAGCTACCTCCGGCGGCTCGACGGCATGGTCTTCGGGGAGAACCCGCGCGAGGGGTTCTTCGAAGGCAGCGCGTTCTTCCACCCCGAGCTCCGCTTCCAGATGCAGTTCCCGCGGGGCTGGAAGGGCCAGAACCAGAAGCAGGCCGTCGGCGCCATCAGCCCGCAGGAGGACGCGATCGTCGTGATGACGCTGGTGCCGGGAAGGAGCGCGGATCAGGCCGCCAACGAATTCCTGCGCCAACAGGGGCTGCGCCCCGCGGGCGCGGAGCGGGCCTCGGTCCATGGTCTCCCCGCCGTGACGGGCCTGTTCGAGGCGGTGGCCGACCAGACGCCGATCGCGGGCCGGGTCGCGTTCGTCGAGCACGGCGACAAGGTCTACCGGTTGCTCGGATACACCCCGAGCGTGCGCTGGGGGAACTACGACCGCGTGTTCGCGGAGTCGCTCGCCAGCTTCGCGCCTCTCACCGATCGCCGCTACCTCGACGTCCAGCGCAGGCGCGTGAAGGTCGTCCCCGTCACGCAGCCCACGACGCTCGACGAGCTGGCGCGCCGGCAGGGGGCCACCGTCTCGACGGACGTCCTCGCCCTCATCAACCACGTCGCGCCGGGCGCGCCGCTGCCGGCGGGACGGCAAGCGAAGGTCGTGATCGGCGGGCGTCTGCCCAACGAGGACCGCCGCTAGCCGGGCCGCGGACGGCTTCAGGCGCGGCCGGCGCCGATCTCCTTGACCTCTTCCCGCGCGTCGACTTCGTAGCGGATGAACTGGAGGCGCGACGAGAGCTCGGGCACGTCGAGGCCGGTGGCGGCGCCGCGGGAGAGGTCGAGGCGGAGCTGCTTGAGCTGGTGCTCGGCCACTTCGCGCCGCACGCGCAAGCGCTCCAGCACCCGGACCGCCTTGGCGATGGCCTCCTCGCGCCCCTGGACGACTTCGAGCTGCCGCTCGAAGAGGCGGCGGTCCTGCTCGAGGTCCGCGCGCTCCAGGCGGGCGCGGGCGTCCGCGACCGCGGCGGCCAGGGCGGCGCGCTCGCGGTCGGAAGTCTGCTCCTCGAGGTCGGCCTGGCGCGCGGCCAGCTCCGCCGTGAGCTTGAGGATCCCGTCCACCTCGGCGATCAGGCGCGCGGCGTCCGCGCCACCCTGCTGCGCGATCAATGTGCGCACACGCGCGGCCTCCTGCTCCATCGCCGACGGGACGCGGGCCGCGAGCGCGGGCGGCGGCGCCTCGCCCGCAGGGGGGACGGCGCCCACGGTCGCGGGAGCCGTGGCGGCGCGACGGTTCTGCAGGAGGGTCAAGCCGGCGGGAACGGCCCCGACCGCCTGTACGGCCAGGACCGCGCCCCAGATGGCGAGCCAGAACGGGAAGTGGCCCTGCGTCGCGTACATCACCACGGAGGT
>QHVP01000211.1:5233-6821 GCA_003222295.1 Acidobacteriota bacterium
ACGCGGGTCGCTGAGGCTCGGCACCTCGCGGCGATACACTCGGCTCTCGTAGAGCGGCTGCCACTGCTCCTCGTCGTCGCGGCGCACCAGCTCGACGCCCGTCAGCTTGCCCCGGCGGATGAGGTGCGCCAGCTCCCCCTCGTCGTAGGCCCGGACGCGGCGCCGGGTCTGCACGTGGTAGACCGGAGGAGAGGAGGGCGCCGGCGTGCGCGCGGGCAGCACCTCGGCGGAGATGGCGGGCGACGTCTCCGCGACGGCGCGAGGCTTTTCTGGGAGCAAGCCCGACCGTGACCGCCCGGCCAGGGCGGCCAGCTCCCCGGCCAGCTCGTCCGTCTTCTTGAAGCGCCGCTCGGGGTCCTTCTGCAGGCAGCGCGAGACCAGCGCCTCCAGGGCGGGCGGGACGCCGCCGCGCAGCCGGCCCAGCGGCTCCGGCTCCCGCTCGATGACCGCGGCCAGCACCTGCGCGGGCGTGTCGCGGCGGAAGGCGGCACGCCCGGTGACCATCTCGTAGAGGATCAGGCCGAGCGAGAACTGGTCGGTGCGATGGTCGACAGGGCGTCCGCTCGCCTGCTCCGGCGACATGTATTCGAGGGTCCCGACGAGCATTCCCGCCTGCGTCCCCTGCCGCGACAGCGTCTCCCGCGTGTCCACGAGGTCCCCCAGGGGGGCGACCACCAGCTTGGCCAGCCCGAAGTCGAGGATCTTCAGCAGGCCTTCCGGCGTGACCATCAGGTTCTCGGGCTTCAGGTCGCGATGCACGATGCCCGCGCGGTGTGCCTTGGCCAGTCCGTCCGCGAGCTGGGCACCGAGGTCGAGGACCTCCCTGAGGGGCAAGGGGCCGGGGCGTAGCCGACGCCGCAGCGTCTCGCCTTCGACGCACTCCATCACGACGTAGTGCGCGCCCGGCCGGTCGGCGGCCTCGCCGACGTCGTAGATGTGGACGATGTTGGGGTGGTTCAGGGCGGAGGCGGCGCGCGCCTCCCGCTCGAGCCGCTGCAGCAGCTGCGGGTCGGCGCCGGAGCGGAGGACCTTGATGGCGACGGTCCGCTTCGTAGGAGCCGATGCGCGCTCCGGAAGCGAGGGCGTCCTCCACGGTCGTTGACTCCGCGGCAGCGTACCACGGCGCCGCGGGCCCTCGCCGCGGCGGGTCCAAGGCATCCGTTCGCGGGCGATCACTCCCTTCGATTGTGCGGTCCCGACGGTGTAGGGTTCCGCAGAGCCTCAGGGCGGCGCGTCGGGTGCGCTGGGGTCCGCGTCGTGAGTGTGGTATTGCTCGGCGAGATGGAGATCGAAGGCGTGGTGCTGCGGATTGCGCGCGAACCCGCGCAGGTGCGCATGGCAGCGGTAGCAGACGGTGACGTCGGGCAGCAGCGCATAGAGGCCGGCGTCGACGGCCGCGGCCACGAAGAGGCTCGAGTAGAACGGGGTGAAGGGCGCGAGGACGGCGCCCGCGACCACCACCGCCAGGCCGACCTTCTGGTTGAAGTCGCGCTGCACGTAGAGGAGGCGGCTGCGGCAGGCCGGGCAGGACTCGACGAGCAGCGTGGCCTTCAGGGCGTCCGGGATCTCGAGTCGCGTCGCCGCCGTG
>QHVP01000209.1 GCA_003222295.1 Acidobacteriota bacterium
GTGGGCGTCTACGTCCTGATCTACGCGCTCGTCGCCCTCTACTTCTTCCTCCAGGCCATCGAGTCGCTCCGCCCGCGCAAGTCGCAGCCGCAGGTTCCGCCGGTGACCCAGACCGGCATCGAAGAGTTCCCCCTCGGGATCCGGTTCTACGAGGACATACTTCGGCGCGACGTCGAGGACTACAAGCGCGCCTGGAAGGAGGTCCACGTGGGGCAGCTCAACGCCGAGCTGGCGGTACAGGCGCATGCCCTGGCCGGAATCAACCGCGCGAAGTACACCGCTCTCCGGCGCCTGTATTCGGGGCTGAAGCTGATGACGCTGCTCGCCGTCGGTCTGGTGGGCATCGCCGCTCTGTCCGCCGTGGTGGGGACGGCGCGCAAGGTGACCAAGGCGGCCACGCGTGGGGCCAAGGTCCTGGGCACGGCGGAAAGGATCGACAACCCGGGAGTGAAGGAACCTTCGGGCATCGCGTTCTATCCACCTAGCGGCCACCTCTTCGTGGTCGGCGACGAAGGGCTCATCGCCGAGCTCGACGGCAACGGGAAGGTCCTGAAGACGACCAAGATCGAGGCCCAGGTGGAGGACGTGGCCGTCCACACGCCATCGGGGATGCTGATGCTCATCTCCGAGTCGCGGTCGGAGCTGATCCTCTACGACCCCGCGCGAGGGCACGAGATGAAGCGGTGGCCCCTCGACCTCGAATCGATGCTCGGCACGACGATCACCGAACGCAACCAGGGGTTCGAGGGGCTGACCTTCCGTCCGGAGGAGGGCCAGCCCGGGGGAGGCATCTTCTACTTGACCCATCAGCGCGCGCCTTCGATGGTGATCGGCCTCGCCTTCGACCCCGCCGCTCCCGTGCGGCGGCTGGGCGCGGACACGGTGCTGTCGAGATGGCCCCTGTCCTACGAGGATCTGACCGCGATCACGTGGGCCCAGCCGCTGGGCCGGCTGCTGGTCATCGCCGACGCCAAGGACCGCCTGCTGGTGATCCGGCCCGAGGATGGCGCGGTCGAGTCGGAGATACCGATCCCGGGCCAACAGCAGGAAGGCCTGGCCCTCGACGCCTCGGGCACGCTCTGGATCGCGGACGACCTGGACAAGTCCGTGCTCCGGATCAAGGACGCGGCCACGCGGCTGCAGAACCAGCTCGAGGGCAAGCCGGACGAAGCGGCCCCGGCGGAAGGCAGCGGAGGCGACGAGGAAGGCAAGTCGAAGAAGAAGAAGAAGGACGACCTCTTCGGACCGTGATGGCGGCCACCGGCGGAGCCGGCGCGGTTGCGCCGGCCCGCGGATGCTAGACTTCCCCCCCATGCGCCTTGACTCGCTTCACCCGAGGAGGGGTCTGTTCGCCCTGACGGGCCTCTTGGCCGCCGTACCGCTCGCCGCCCAGGACAAGGCCTGGCAGTTCGGCCCGGGAGCCAAGGTTTCCCGGCCGGCCTCCGGGATCGAGCTCCAGCTCGCGGGCTACGTGCAGGAGGACTTCCGTCATTTCAGTCACGACTACGAGAACTCGCGGGGCGAGTTGCCCGACCTCGGAGAGGAGACGGTCTTGCGGCGGCTGCGCCTGGGCGTCGATGCCCAGTGGAAGCGGCTCAGGTTCGAGTTCGACTACGACCCGCACGATTCGACCGAGCACGTGAAGAACCTCACCGGCGAACTGAAGATCAGCAAGGCGCTCCACATCACGGGCGGGAACATGAAGCTGCCGGTGAGCCCGGAATGGCTGACGTCGGCGGCCAAGACGGACTTCATCGAGCGCAACCTCGTCGCGGACGCGCTCGCCCCCGGCCGCGACTGGGGGGTCAAGCTCAGCGGGGACGTCGACAAGGTGACGTACCAGCTCGGCGTCTTCAAGGGCGACGGGCGCGTGGATCAGTCTCGGTCGGACACCACGGCGGCGGGCCGTCTCGAAGTGACGGTCGTGAAGGGGCTGGAGCTCGGCGCGTCCGCTTCCCAGGGCAAGGTGAGCGCGGACGCGCTGGAGGTGGCGGATCCCATGGCGCGGGGCGTGTCGTTCCACGCTCCCTCGGGGTTCCGCGTCTACGAGCGGCACTTCGTGGACGGGACGCGGCGGCGGCTGGGCGGCGACGCGCGCTTCCGGCACGGGCCCATCGGCCTGCGCGCCGAAATCCTCCAGATGACGTCCGAGCGCAAGGGCCAGGGCTCCGTATTCGACGACCTGCCCTCGGAGGTGGCGCGCGGGTGGTCCGCTTCCGCGACCTGGCTGGTGACGGGCGACAAGAAGGCGCGCACCATCAAACCCGGCCATCCACTCAACCATGGAGGGATCGGGGCGGTCGAACTGGGAGTGCGGTACGACGCGCTCAAGGTCGACGACGACGGCCCCCAGACCGGCTTCGAAGGAGCGGGCGCGCGCGCGCGCAACATCCGTCCCGTCGGCGGAAAGACCCTGACCGGCGGCCTCTCGTGGTGGCCTCTCGAGTTCGTCCGCCTGTACGGGAACGCGGTGGTCGAGCGCTACGACGACCCGCTGCTGGCCCCGGTCCCCGGCCGCAAGGGGAACTACGTGACGCTGCTGGGCCGGCTGCAGCTCTCGATGCCGTGAAGACGAGGAGAAAGCCCATGCGCCTGAGATCGCTGCCTTACGGCTCTGCCCTGGCCCTCGTGATGGCGCTGGCCGGAGCGCCGTCCGTGCGCGCGGCCGATCCGATCTTCAGCGCGGGCGTGCTGCATGAGCTGAGGATCGTCATGGATCCGGTGGACTGGAAGTCGCTGCGCGAGAACTTCCGTTCGAATACGTACTACGCGGCGAACGTCTCCGTCGACGGCGAGGTCCTGCAGCAGGTGGGGATCCGATCGCGGGGCAAGGGCTCGCGCAGCGCGGACAAGCCGGGCCTCCTCGTCGACACCAACAAGTACGTTTCCAACCAGGAATTCCACGGCCTCAAGAAGCTCGTGCTCGACAACGTCGTCCAGGACGCCTCGTTCCTCCACGAGCCGCTGGCCTACCAGGTGTTCGAGGCCATGGGCATCGCTTCGCCCGCCATCTCCTACACGCGCGTCACCGTCAATGACGAGTTCTGGGGCGTGTACTGGCTGATCGAGAACATCGACAAGAACTTCCTGGCCGCGCGCTTCGGCGGGGACAAGGAGGGCAACCTCTTCAAGTACGAGTACGTCGAGAACTACACGTTCACCGACAAGGGATCCGACCCGAACTCGTACCTCGGCCTCTTCAAGCCCGAGACGCACGAGGACAAGCCGGACGCGACCGCGCTCATGCAGTTCGTCTCCGCGGTCAACGGCGCGGCGGACGGAGCGGCGACGGTGGCCGCCGCCGCCCCCTTCATCGACGTGGACAGGTTCATCACCTACGTCGCGGTCGAGAACGCCATCGCGGAGCAGGACGGCTGGACGGGCCTGGAGGGCATGAACAACTTCTACATCTACCAGCTCACGGGCCAGACCAGGTTCGTGGTGATCGCCTGGGACCAGGACACGAGCTTCGTCAGCGGGAGCTGGCCCGTGCTCCAGCGCCTGGAGACCAACGTGCTCACGCGCAAGCTCCTGGCCGATCCGGCCAAGAAGCAGTTCTACCTGGCCCAGGTCAAGGCGGCGGCGGCGGCGGCGGTGAACTCCGGCTTCCTGCTGCCGAAGCTCGAAGCGTTCTACGGTGTCATGCGCAACGCCGTCCTGGCGGATACGAAGAAGCCGTTCACGAACGACGAGTTCGAGCTGGGCGTGCAGGGCATGCGCGGCGTCATCGCCGCGCGGCAGCCCGACATCCAGGCCCAGATCCCGTAACCGGACCTAGTCCTCGTCCGGCCTCACCGCTCCCCGCCGGCGCTTGTGCGTGCCGCGCCTCTTCTTCTCGGCGAGCCGGCGGGCCTTGGCGGCGGCGGTGACGCGCGTGGGCCGCCGCGGCCGCG
>QHVP01000210.1 GCA_003222295.1 Acidobacteriota bacterium
CGAGCCCCTTGAGGAGCCAGCGCACCGTGGACTTCACCGACTTCAGGACGAGGTCGAAGGCGAGGACCACGACCGCGAACCAGGTCACGCCGGCATAACGGGTGGCGCCGATGCCGAGGCAGAGGGCGATGGTGAGAAGGCTCAGGACGGCCTGGAACCCGAGCAGCCCTCCGACCAGGCGCTGGGCCTGGGAGCGGTCGCGGCTGATGGCGAGGGTGGACGCGTAGGACATGCCGAAGTCGGGGAGGATCCGGAAGAGGCCGACGAAGGCGAACGCCGTGCTGTACTGCCCGAAGGGCGTGGGGCCGAGGAGGCGCGCGGCCAGGAATCCGAGGAGGAAGAGGAGGACGTTCGATCCTTCCCCGACCGCGGAGAAGAGCGTGTGGCGGGCCAGCGTCCGCGCGACCGGGCGCGGCTCCGCGAGGGGAGGGGGCCCGTCCGCGGGCGGGGGCGTCAGGCCCCCTGCTCCTTGCGGAGCAGGGCGTCGAGACCGCGGCTGATCTTGAGGCATCGATCGGGCGCTGCCGATTCCAGCAGCTTCTGCCGCGCGGTGGCGGTGATGGGCAGGTGCTGGCAGGCCAGGTTCACCCAGGACATCGGTTCGGGTGACCGCCGCTGCTGATCGAGGAACGAGCGCAGCTCGGCGTGGGCGTGGAGATAGCGGGCGAGCGCCTCCACGGCCGCCCCCCAGTCGTCTCCCGCGTCGCCCTCGTCGAGCAACGTCACCTCCGCCACGAGCACGTCCGTGCCCACGACGCTCACCGCGCGGGCGCGGCTCGCGCCGTCCAGCTCGACCCGGTGGCCCCCGTCGGGGAGGGTCGTGTCCTCCGTGACGCGGGCGATCGTTCCCATCTCGTGCAGGTCGCGGGGCGAGCTCGGGCTCTCGCGCTGGGCCAGGGCCAGGACGCGCGAGCCCGTGCGCTTCGCGATCTCCAGCGCCCGCAGCGCGCCGGGCGCGGCGACGACCACGGCCAGGGAGGCTTCCGGAAACAGGCACAGGTCCTTGAGCGGGAGCACGGGGAGGAGGACGTTCCCGGATTCGGTGGTCTGGGACCTGGTGGCCACGTCACCTCCTCGAGGACATTCGCAGGGCGGTCGTCATCCTACTACGCGCTTCCGCGCCGCCGGCGCTGCCATTTCCGCCGCAGGATCGCTCCCAGATCGGCCCGTCCGCGCCCGGGCAGCAGCTCGACGTAGTCCTCGCCGATGCGGGCGATGCTCATCGGGTCGCCCCCGGGCAGCGTGATCGGCGTGCCCGGGACCTTGCCCATGAACGCCGTCCGATAACCGGCCTCGCGCGCCAGGCGCCGCGCGGTCGGACCGGCGGCGTGCCAGGGATAACAGATGTGGAGGACGGGCCGGCCCGTGCGCTCTTCGATGAGGCGCCGGGCTTCGGCCAGCTCGCGGCGCAGGGCGGTCTCCCGCTGCTCGGCGGTCTCCCAGCGGCCGCGGATGGGGCGGCGGTCGACCAGCCGGCGCAGCCGCGCGCGCCAGTCGCGGCGCGCGAAGAATCCTTCGCCTTCCTCCGCGACCGTGTCCACGCACGCGCGCCGGATGTCGGCGTCCTCGTAGAACCGGATCGACTCCGACGTGCGCGACTCCGAGCGCAGCAGCGGCGTGCCCAGCGGTAGGTCGGGCGCGAGCCTGTCCATCCCGTCCACTTCCATCACGGGCACGTCCATGGCGGCGTAGCCGCGACGCAGGTCGGGAGTGAGGAACCCCGTCACGCGGGGGGCGGTGTGGATGCGCGCGTGGGTCAGGGTGTGGCTCTGGAAATCCAAGAGACCCGAGTGGCAAAGGGAATCGATCTCTTCCCAGGAGAGGAAGGCCCCGTCGCCCTGCTCACGGCCGAGGATTGCTTCCGGGGATTGGCGGCGCGCCCCCACGTCGTCCCACGTCGGCGGCAGCGGCCCCGGCCGCGAGGGGACGCGCCCCGGCACCAGGAACACGATGCCTTTCATGCCATAGCGGCGCAGGAGCGGCTGCCCGACGCTCCAGAGGCTCCCGCGTCCGTCGTCGAAGGTCAGGACGACCGCGCCTTGCGGCGCCGGGCGCGTGCCCATGAGGAACTGGAAGTACTCGGTCGCGGAGAGCGCGACGTAGTCGTTCTCGGCCAGGTACTGGAGCTTGCGCGCGAACGAGTCCGGCTCCAGGCTGTGGAAGACGAAGACGGGGACGTGGCCGCGGGGCAGGGGGCCGCCGGTCACGAAGGCCGGATAGCGGCCGAGCAGGAGATCGCGGGGCACCTCGAAGGCCTCGCGCGCCTGCCTTCCGAGCTTCCTCAGCGGCACCGCGTCCTCACTGCAGACCTCGCTCGGCGAGGACCTCGTCGTAGAGCGCTTCCATCCCCGCCACGCACGTACGGATATCGTAACGGGTGGAGGCCGCGCGGGCGTTACCGGCCAGGGACCGGCGCAAGGTCGCGTCGTCCACCACGCGCCCGAGCGCGGCGGCCAGGGCCGTCGGGTCGCGGGGAGGCACGAGCAGGGCGGTGACGCCGTCTTCGAGCACCTCGCGACAGCCGTCCACCGCGGTGGAGACGATCGCCTTGCCGGCCGCCATGGCCTCGAACAGCGCGAGCGGCGTCCCCTCGTACGTGGACGAGATGGCGAAGACGTCGATGGCCCCCAGCAGGGCGGGGATGTCCGCGCGATGCCCGGCCAGGGTCACGCGGGAGGCGATGCCGAGCACGGCCGCTTGCCTCTTCAAGGCGTCCATCTGGTCGCCGTCGCCGACGATCAGAAGGTGCGCCTTCGGCCGTCCGGCCAGCAGCGCAGCCGTGGCCTCCACGAGGTAACGGTGGCCCTTCTGCTCGCTCAGGCGGCCGATCGTGCCCACCACCAGGGTGTCCTCCGCCACCCCGAGCGACTGTCTCGCCTGGCGTGCCACGTCCGGGGAGACGGGCGCGAACTCGTCGAGAGGCGCCCCGTTCCAGATGAGCCGCACGCGACCGGCGGGCACGTGGCGCTGGCGCACCAGGAAGTCGCGGGTGGAGGCGCTCACCGCGATGGCGCGATCGGTCAGTCCGGACAGCAGGCGATCGGCCACACCCTGGTAGGCAGGCATGCTCGGATCCGCGAAGTGCTCGTGCAGGACGAGCGCGGCGCCCAGGCGGCGGGCGGCCAGCCGTCCGAAGTCGGCGGCCGCGTAGCCATGGACATGCAGGATGCGAGCGCGGCGCTCGCGCCCGAGGCGCACAAGGTCGGTCAGGATGCGAGGGTCGAACCGCCCCCGTCCGAGGTGGTGGACGGGAATGCCCTGCTCGCCCAGCCATTGCGTGGCCGGCTCCGCCTGCTTGAGCCCGACCA
>QHVP01000212.1 GCA_003222295.1 Acidobacteriota bacterium
AACGACGAGACGATCGTGCAGCGGGCGTACCTTCATAGAACGGCCTTGCCTTTCCAGTTTGCCGGCGGCGGGGCCGTCGGCTCATTATTGACGTCCTGGATGACCTGAGCCAGGGACGCCGCGGGCCCGCGCAGGCGGCGCAGGAGCAGGATGACAGTGCTGGTCACGAGCACGGTGGCCACGACGGCCGTGGACAGCAGGCCCGGCCAGGACACGACTTCATTCATGGAGGCCTCCCTCCCAAGCGATTGCAGACGATGTGCTTTAGCGAGGAGGCTGTCGCAGGATGGATGCGGTGTGACCGACAGCGCTCAGGAAAGCTGACTACGTGGACATCAGGATACGCGCATGGCGCCGAGAAAGCAAGCATTATGACCGGACTAGGGTCGTCATCCGCTGCAGGATCGTGATGGTGCGGCCGGAATCGTCCCACACCTCGGGAAACGTCTGGGCATCACGCATCCGACGGTCGGCCTGCCGCGCCTCCTCCAGCAGGTGATCCACGATCGGGCCGATCTCCTGCGGTTCCACGTCGCCGGCATCCGCGCGCAGGTGGAGGTCCCGGCTCTGGGCCTCGAAGTAGCCGAGCTCGCCGAGGAATTGCCGCCCGCGCTCGTATCGGCTCGCCTCCTTCTTCGCGCGTGAGTGGGCGCGGGTGGCGCTGATCTCCAGGTCATGGACGAGCTGACGGAACTGCTCGAGCGCGGGGCCGGAGAGGACGGGCGAGACGTAGGCGGCGGGGACCTCGACGTCTTGCCCCGCCATCAGCGACCTCATGCGCCGGAGGACGTCCGTGATGCCTTCCCACTCGTCGTACGTGCTTTCCAGCGTGTGGGCGTCGCGGATCCGCTCGTCGAGCTCCCGAGCCCGCACTGCCAAGGCGTCGACCTGGGGCGGGACTTCGAACGGCTTGGCCTCGTACTCATCGAGGGCGCGGCGGAAGTCGTCGGCGGAACGGGCGAAAGCGCGGATCGAGAAGAGGAAGCTCGCATCGGGTGACGCGCCGTGGCGGGCGTCGTCGACGGCGCCCTCCAGGGCACCCTTTGCAGTGGTGTCGAAGTACCGGGCCAGAGAGCGCATCGTCTGGTAGCGAGGACCGGTCAATGGATGCTGCGCCGTGCCGTACAGGATCGCAGGCGGGTCGGCGGCCAGCACCACCGGGCAGGACGTCAGGATCCCGGCGGCGACAAGGGCCACGAGCCACGCAAGCAGAGCGCGGTGGTTCTCCAGGGGATGGCTGGGAGTGGGTCGTGCATGCATGGAGGTGTCTCCTTCACCAACGAGGGACGGAAGGCCTGCTTTGGTGGGAGCTGTCCTCAGGGCGGGCCAGGCGGCGACAGCGCTCAGGAAAGCGATGAACGACGTTTTCAAGGTACGCCTGTTGCGGCTCCGGCACAACCGGCCCATCCTGCGCTTCTGGGCGCACCAGCGCCGCGCTATAGTCCGATCGTGCTACCGCGCCGGGCTCGACTGTTCAGCACGATCGCCGTCCTGACCGTAGCCGCCGTCAACGCCGCGGGCCTGTGGAGCATCGCCGCCTCGCGACGGGCGGCCGCCGACGAGGCGGGGCGCCTGTTCCGGTTGGGCACCGAGACGCGGGCGCGCGCGCTGGAGGGCGTCCTCAGCGGCACGCGAGCGGACCTCGAGTTCCTGGCCGGCTCGCCGCTCGTCACCCACGTCCTGGCCGGCGGCACCGCCGCCGACGATCCCCAGCAGAGCGCGCGGCGGGATGCCACCGAGTCGGCGCTCCTTCTCAGTCGAACCCGACCGGGGCCGAGGGACCAGCGATGGCGCCGGACCGGCCGCGGCTGGCCGCGGTGGTGGGGCCACTGGAGGCGGAGATCGCTCCGAGCCTCCTTCTCACCGAGCGGGAGGTCGCGGGCCCCTCCGCCCCCGCCGAGCTGTCGTGCGTGCTCGCGGACGGCACCGGGCGCGTCATGGCCCGTCGCGAGTCCGCAGTCGGCGACAAGCCCCTGCAAGCGGCGGCGGACGTGACCGTCGCCGGCTGGACCAGCGCTTCACCCTGGCGCCTCCGCTGCGCGCAGTCGGCCGACGTGGCGGCCGCGTTCGTGGAGCCGGTCGCCGTACGCTATCGCACGACCCTGGCCCTGAACCTGGGCGCGATGAGCCTCGACGTCCTCCTCGGCCTCCTGGCCGTGCGCGAGGTCGCGCAGCGCGAGCGGCTGGAAGCGCGGGCGCGCGAGGAGACGCACGTCCGCGACCTCGAGCGCCAGCTCTTCCACGCCGAGCGGCTGACCACGGCCGGGCGCCTGGCCGCCGGGATCGCGCACGAGATCAACAACCCGCTGGAGGGCATGGCCAACTACCTGAGCCTCGCCCGCGGCGCGCTCGAGCGCGGCGACGTCGAGTCGGCGCGCCGGCGGCTGGAGGGCGTCCGCCAGGGCCTCGACCGCGCGGCGCTGGTCGTGCGCCAGGTC
>QHVP01000022.1 GCA_003222295.1 Acidobacteriota bacterium
CCCCTTCGACTTGAGCGCGGAACTGGGCCTGACCGTGCTGTGGCGCAGCGACGTGCAGCGGGTGATGGTGACGACGGTCGAGGCGGCCATCGAGGTCGCCCGCGTGCGGCCCGCCACCATGTTCGTGGTGGGCGGGTTCGAGCCCGCCGTGGCCGCTCAGTGTCTGCAGCGCCTGCGCGCGGACGCGGCCACGCGCCACAGCGCGCTCGCCGTGCTCTGCCCGATGTCGGCCCTCGACGAGGAGCAGCCGCTGCGCGCGGCCGGCGCCAACGTGATACTGCCCACTCCCGTCGACCCCGAATTGTGGGACGGCCGGCTCGACCAGCTCCTCCGCGTGCCCCTTCGCCGGTCGACGCGGATCCCGGTGCGCCTCACCGTGTGGTCGCGCCGCTCCGCCGAGCCCGAGCCCATCGAGGGCGTGGTGCTCAACGTGAGCGTGCACGGCATCCTGCTCGAAACCTCGGTGCCCCTGCCCGTGGGCACGCGCTTCGACCTGTCGTTCCGCCTGCCCCGTGACGCTTCGGAGGTCCACGCCATCGGCCGGGTGGTGCGCGAGATCGCCGACGTCGCCTCGCCGCGCGCGGGCGTCGAGTTCGTGGTGCTGCGCGCGGACGGCCGTGAGCGCATCGCCGCCTACGTCGAAGGACGCCGGCGGCCGCGGCGCAGCCTGAGCGCGGAGCAGGAGACGAGCGACTTCGAGGCCGAGCTCCGCGCCCTCAGCGCGCGCGAGTCCGCCATCCTCGACTCCGCGCTGGACTCGATCCTGGTCCTCGATCAGGAGGGCCGCATCCGCGAGTTCAACCCCGGGGCCGAGCAGACCTTCGGGTATCGGAAGGCGGAGGTCATCGGCCGGCCGGCCAGCGAGACGATCGTCCCTCCCCGTCTGCGCGAATCGCACCGCCTCGGCTTCCTCCATCGCCAGCCGGGCGTGGACGACCTCGACCTCAATCGGCGGACGGAGACGGTCGCCTTGCGCGCCGACGGCCGCGAGCTGACCGTCGAGCTGGCCGTGACCGCCGCCCTCGACCACGGCGTCAAGGTCTACACCGTCTACATGCGCGACATCACCGACCGCAAGCGCATCGAGCGCGAGCAGGCGGCCGAGCACGCGACCCTGCGCATCCTGTCGGAGTCGGCCAGCCTGGCCGAGGCGGCGACGCCGCTCCTGGAGACCCTGTGCACCGCGCACGGGTGGGACCTCGGCACGATCTGGATGCGCGACGACAACGTGGGCGCGGTCCGCTGCGTGAGCCTGTGGCGCGCGCCGGGCGTCCACGCCCCGGAGCTGGAGGCGCTGGCCGGCGACGTCTTCTTCCCCGTGGGCGCGGGCCTGGTCGGTCGCGTCTCCACGACCGGAGAGCCCCTGTGGGTCGAGGACCTCGCCACGGGCGCCTCGTTCCCGCGGCTGGCCCTGGCCGCGAAGCGCGGACAGGTCTCCCTGGCCGCCATCCCCGTGCGGGCCGGGCGCGAGTGCCTGGGCATCATCGAGCTGTACTCACGCACGCGCCGCACCGACGACCCGGAGCTGCGCACGCGCCTCACCGCCGTCGGCCGGCAGCTGGGCCTGTTCCAGGACCGCCGCCGGGCGGAGAAGGCGTTGCGCGCGAGTGAAGAGCGCTTCCGCGCCCTGGTCGAGAACGGCTCGGACGTGACGGCGCTGGTGAGCCCGGAAGGCGTCTTCAAGTACGTGAGCGGGCCGGTGCGGCGCATCCTGGGGCGCTCCCCGGAGGAGCTGGTCGGCCACACCGCGTTCGAATTCATGCATCCCGAGGACGCGGGCGAGATGCGGGCGAAGCTCGAGGCCGCGCTCGCGAGCCCGGGCCCGCCCGTGATCGCCACCTACCGGATGCGGCATCGGGACGGCTCGTGGCGCTTCCTGGAGTCGATGGCGGTGAGCCATCGCAACAACCCCGCCATCCGCGCCGTCGTCATCAACGCGCGCGACGTCACCGAGCGGCACGTCCTGGAGGAGGAGCTCCGCCAGTCGCAGAAGATGGAGGCCGTTGGCCGCCTCGCCGGCGGCATCGCGCACGACTTCAACAACCTGCTCGCGGTCATGCTCGGCTACACGACCCTGACCTTGTCCCGGGCCGGCGATCCCGCCGTGGTCACGCGCAACCTCGAGCAGATCCGCACGGCGGCGGAGCGCGCGGCGAACCTCACGCGCCAGCTCCTCGCCTTCAGCCGCAAGCAGGTCATCCAGCCCCGGGTGGTCGACCTGGGCGGGGTCGTATCGGAGCTGCACACCATGCTGGAGCGCCTCATCGGCGAGGACATCGAGCTGGTGACGGACGTCGGGAGCGCCAAGGGCCAGGTCAAGGCCGACCGCGGCCAGATCGAGCAGGTGATCGTCAACCTCGCCGTCAACGCCCGCGACGCCATGCCCCGCGGCGGCCGCCTGGCCATCGTGATGCGCGACGTCGTCGTCGATGCCACAATCGCCCGCGAGCAGGCGAGCCTGCGGCCGGGCCGTTACGTCCGGATCGACGTCACCGACAACGGGGCCGGCATGGAGCCGGAGACGCTCCACCGCGTGTTCGAGCCCTTCTTCAGCACCAAGGAGAAGGGCAAGGGCACGGGGCTCGGCCTGGCCACCGCCTACGGGATCGTCAAGCAGAGCGGCGGGCACATCGCGGTCGAGAGCGCGCCCGGCCACGGCACCACCTTCCGCATCTGGCTGCCCGAGGTCGAGGAGGCGGCGGAATCGGCGCCGCCCGTGTCCGCGCCCACCGGCGCGGCCGCGCCCGAAGGGTCGGAGACGATCCTGCTCGTGGAGGACGAGGACGCGGTGCGCGGCCTGCTGCGCGAGGTGCTCGAGAGCGCCGGCTACACCGTGCTCCAGGCCGCCAGCGGCGCGGAGGCGCTGCGCGTGAGCCGGGCCCACGCGGGCACCGTCGACCTGCTGCTCACCGACGTGGTGATGCCGGGCATGGGCGGGCGCGAGGTGGCGACGCTGCTCGCCGCCCAGCGCCCGGGGCTGCGCGTGCTCTTCGCGTCCGGGTATACCGCGGAGGCGATCGCCCGCCACGGCGTCCTCGAGCCGGGCACCGACCTCATCCACAAGCCCTTCACCCCCGACGCGCTGCTCCGTCGCGTCAGAGAGAGGCTGGATCGGGCGTAGAGCAGTAACAACGGCAAAGAAGATCGATCGACGCGGTTAGCGGATAAGAGGTTGTGGCCTGGTCGGCCGGTTATCTTCTGATCGCTTCAACGTGCTAGAACTGGTTTCTTTGGGCGGCCGCGGACGTGGCTGCGCGGGAGGCTCGTTGGCGCGGATTCGACGCGGCGTCGGGCTGGCCTTGAGCGCAGCCGTCTGCGCCTTTGCATGCGCCCCTCGCGCCAAACCCCTCGACCTGCTGCGCGCTGGCGCCGCGCGGCGCGACGCCCAGGTCGGCGGCCGTGACGCGGCATGGATCGAAGGACAGACGGGCAAGAGCATCCGCATCAACGACGTCGTCCGCGCCACCCTCAACGCCTCCCCGCCCAGCCGGTATCGATTCGCGGTCGACATCCCCCGGGGAGCGCGCCTGAGCTTCGCCTGCGGCATCCCCCCCGAGCGCCACGATAAGCCGGGCGTCGAGTTCGTGATCAAGGTGGTGATGGGCGGCAAGGAAGAGACGATCTGGACGAGCCTCCTCGATCCCCTCTCGCGGCCGGCCCATCGGAAGTGGGTGCCCGTGGATCTGGACCTGTCGCCGCAGGCCGGCCGCGGACGCGAGCTGGTGTTCGAGACGCGCGGCTTCGAGATGGATGACGATGCGCGCCAGGCCTTCTGGGGAGATCCCGGGATCACGGTGCGCGACGACGCCGCGCCGATCGCGATCGTCTACCTCGTGGACACGCTGCGCGCCGATCACACCACGCCCTACGGATATGCGCGCGACACCACGCCGGAGCTCATGGCCTTCGCGAAGGACGCCGTCGTCTTCGACCAGGCGATCTCGGCGGCATCGTGGACCAAGCCCGCCGTCGCCTCCCTGATGACGTCGCTGCTGCCGGGCCGCCATCGCGCCGTCCAGCTCCGCGACAGCCTCGATCCCGGCCTCGTCACGCTGGCGGAGATGGTGCAGGCACGCGGATTCGCGACCGGCGCCGCCGTCTCGAACTCCGTCATCTACTCCGCGGGAACGAACTTCGACCAGGGATTCGACTTCTTCGCGGGCCTGCACGGCGCGGGCAACCGGCCGTCGAAGGTCGTCGAAGCGGGCCCGGTCGTGGACGCCGGCCTCGGCTGGCTCGACGAGCGCCGCGGCTTCCCGAACTTCCTTTACGTGCACACGATGGATCCGCACGTTCCCTACACGCCCCCTCCGCCTTTCGACCAGAAGTACGAGCCGCACCCGACCCCCGATCACCCGGGCCAGGACCCGCGTTACGACTTCAAGGAGCCGCTCGACCGCGACCGTCTGATCGCGCAGTACGACGGCGAGATCGCGTACGGCGACCAGGAGTTCGGCCGCTTCGTCCGGGAGCTGAAGAAGCGCGGCCTCTACGATCGCGCGCTCGTCGTCTTCATGGCCGACCACGGCGAGGAGTTCGAGGACCACGGCAAGTGGCTGCACGGCCGCAGCGTGTTCGACGAGCTCATCCGCATCCCGCTGCTGGTGAAGTTCCCCGGCCAGCGCGACGGCGGCCGGCGCATCGCGCAGCAGGTGCAGACCCTCGACGTCCTGCCCACGGTGCTCGAGCACTTCGGGCTTGCCGTCCCCCCCGCCCCCGTGATCTCGGGCCATCCGCTGCAGGCGGTCCTCGAGGGCGGGGCTCCGGAGCCGCCTGCCGTCTCGGAGATCAGCCATCGGGGATTCGTGGCCCACGGGATGCGGACGCGCCAGGACAAATACGTCCGGCGCTTCAGCCCGGAGGAGGACGAGCTCTACTTCGACCTCCGCAAGGATCCGAAGGAACAGCAGAACCGGATCGACGAGAATCGCGAGCGCGTGCGCCTGCTCAAGGCGGGAGTCGAAGCGGCGATGGTCCCCAACCCGTTCCGGGACACGGTGCGCTTCGAGGCTCCGGGCACCTACCAGATGCTGTTCAAGACGGGCGGCTGGATCGAGGGCGTCGAGCCCTTCGGCTTCGGACCGGGTGACCGCTACGACCTCGACGGCAACGGACGCAAGCTGATCGTCACCGTCACCCCGCGTCCCGGACATCCGCGCGAGGTGGCCTTCAGCCTGCGTCCGCAGGGCGCGCCCGTCTGGCTGGAAGGGGCGCGCGACGGAAAGCCGCTCTCCCCGAGCGACGTGTACATCGCGCAGGAGGGCATCCACCCGACGGAGGTCCCCTTCAAGCTGCCCGAGATCGAGACGGAGAAGGAGCGCGCCGAGAACATCTTCGCCGCTCCGCGCGAGGGCAAGCCCGGAGTGCACGTGTGGCTGACCCTCGCCTCCGGGCACCAGGTCATGGCGATGGACAAGGAGACCTGCGAGCGTCTGAAGGCGCTCGGCTATATCAGCGGCGACTGCAAGGGCAAGTAGCGCTCAACAGACGGAGACGGGCCGATCCAGCCTAACGACCGATGTCCTGGATCGTCCAGCCAGCCGTCTCCTTCGCCAGCGAGAAGGTCTGCGGGAAGCTGCTGACGATGGAGCCGTTGATCGTGTCGCGGCGCGACACCTTGACCGTGGCCTTGCCATCCTTCACGTCCAGCGAGACCACGTTCATCTTCACCACCTGCGACTGGATGCTCTTGAAGGCG
>QHVP01000213.1 GCA_003222295.1 Acidobacteriota bacterium
GTGAAGAACGTATTGAAGCGCACGAACGTATAGAGGCCGTTCTCGCGGAAGAAGCGGCCGAGGGCCGCCATCTCCTCCGACGTGCCGTTGTACGGCGCCATCGGCTCGTACGTCTTCCGGTCGCGCACCAGCTCGACGAGACCGAAGAGGCCGATGTTGCGATGGGCGCCGACGGACGGGTGCCGCTGCGCGATCTCCGCCATCCGCCGGCCGAGCACCTCGCCCATCCGCCGCGCGCGATCGATGAGCCCTTCCTCCTCGTAGACCGCGAGCGTGGCCAGCGCGGCCGCGCAGGCGAGGGGATGGCTGTTGTAGGTGAGGCCGCCGGGGAACGCCTTGTCCCGGAACACACGCGCGATCCCCGGACGCATGCCGAGGGCGCCGAGCGGCACGTAGGCGGAGGTCAGCCCCTTGGCCATGGTCATGAGGTCGGGCACGACACCCCAGTGATCGATGGCGAACCAGCGGCCGGTGCGTACGAAACCCGCCATCACCTCGTCCGCGATGAGCAGGATGCCGTGCGCGTCGCAGATCTTTCGCAGGCCCTGCATGTAGCCGTCGGGCGGAATCAGGATTCCGTTCGTGCCCACGACCGTCTCCACGATGATGGCCGCGATGGTGTGGCCGCCTTCGTAACGGATGACGTCCTCGGTGTCGCGAAGGACGTCGGCCACGGGCTCGGGGTCCTTCTTCCCCCAGCGATGGAAGTCGGGGATGCGGACCACCCCCGGAATGCCGGGCTCGGAGGCCCAGCGCCGCGGATCGCCGGTCAGGGTCAGCGCACCCGCCGTCCCCCCGTGATACGAGCGATAGCGCACGAGGATCTTGTGGCGCCCGGTGACCACACGCGCCACGCGGATCGCGTTCTCCACCGCTTCCGCGCCGCCGTTCGTGAAGAAGACGGTGTCGATGTCGCCGGGCGTGATCTCGGCCAGCTTGGCGCCCAGGCGCGCTCGCACTTCCGTGGCCATGAACGGATTCGCGTAGGCCAGGGTGGCCGCCTGCTCCTGGATGGCCCTCACCACCTTCGGATGGGAGTGGCCGATGTTCGTGCACATGAGCTGGCTGTTGAAGTCCAGGTAGCGCTTGCCTTCCGGCGTCCAGAAGTAGACGCCTTCCGCGCGCGCGACCGGGATGGGGTCGACCTTCGTCTGCACCGACCACTCGAACATCGTGTGCTTGCGGCAGAGGGCGACGATCTCCTCCCCGCTCAGGTGACCCACGATCTCGGGAGCTTTGGCGGCCATCAGCGTGCCCTTTCCAGGATCCAGGCCAGGGCGGGCTCGAACACGTTCGCCCGCGCCTTCTCCCCCGAGCCGGTGATCTCCACGGCTTCGGCGCGCGGGAGGGCGAGGCCGCCGCCGAGCAGGACCGCCATCAACACTTCGCGTTTCTTCATGGCAGGGACTTCCTCAGGGCATCTCCTCGATCAGCGCGGCCGGACCTCGAGGAGCACGGGCAGCGAATCGGGAGCGGGAAAGGCGCCGCGGGGCGAGCCGGTGGGTACGGCGTTCGCGTAGGGCCGGAACCGGCTCGGAAAGCCGGTCAGCCGCGTCGTGTTGAAGACGCCCCATTGCGGGCCGATGAAGAGCGGGATGCTGGGCGCGTCGAGCACGAACCGGCGCTGCAGCTCGACGGCGAGGGCAAGGGTCTCCGCGGCATCGGACGTGGCTTCGAAGCGCCGAAGCACCTTCTCCGCCTCGGGATCCGCGAAGCGATGGAAGTTCAGCTCCGCTCTCTCTCCGGTGGGCCGCACGAGCGCGCCATCCATCTGGCCGCGATAGAACTCGTAGGGCGTGGGGCCGCGGCTGCCGAAGCCCATGCTCACGTCGAAACGCCCGCGCCGCAGCGCCTCGTCCCAGGCATTGTAGTCCAGGGCCTTGACCGTGACCGCCACGCCGACCTCGCAGTCCGTCCAGCCCTGCACGGTCTGGAACGTGTAGCGCATCGGCTCCGTCCCGGCGACGCGGATACCGTCGGCTCCGCGCGCGAGCGAGGCGGCGTCGAGCAGCTTGTTCGCCTCCGCCACGTTGCGCCGCGTCCAGGGGTCCTGGGCGAGCGTCGCGTCCTTCCAGCGCCTTTGCGATTCGGCGAGGCCGGTCGCGTCCGCGGGCGGCGCGTAGCCGCCCATCGCGTCCTTGGTGATGCGCGGGCGGTCCAGGGCCATGCTGAGGGCCTTGCGGACATTGCGGTCGTCGAACGGCTTGCGGCGCGTGTCCACGTAGAGGAGGACGGTAGGACCCGTGTCGGGATACCAGTACTGATGGTGGGCGGGATCCGGGGCCACCCACTCCTTCTCGATGTCGGGGAAGAAGAGGGACGCCCAGTCCACCTCGTTCGCGAGCAAGGCCTTCACGATCTCGGCGTTGCTGCGATAGAGGGGCACTCGCAGCACATCCACGGCGGGCTTCCCCGGCTGCCAGTAGGTGGGATTGCGGCCGAGCTCGTACACCGTCGGCTCGAACCGCTTGACCGTGACGAAGGGGCCGGTGGCGACGGGAGACGGGTCGTCGAACGTCGCGGGCTGGGCGACGTCCTTCCACTTGTGCTCGGGGACGATGGCCTGCTCGCCGAGGTAGACCGCGCCCGGCGTGTAGGGGCGCTTGAGCTTGAACTCGACGGTCTGCGCGTCCCGCGCGGTCACTTCGGCGAGGAACAGCCAGACCGCGTCGTGATCCAGGGCCGGGTAACGGCGCATCAGGTCGAAGGTGAAGGCCACGTCGCGGGCGGTGAAGGGCTGGCCGTCCGACCAGCGCACGCCCGGACGCGTGGTGACGCGGAAGGTGAGGCTATCCGCGCTCCAGGCGGAGGCGGTGGCCAGCCAGGGAGTGAAGGTGCCCGTCGCGCGGTTGCTGATGAGGAGCGGCTCGTAGATGCCGGCCCAGGTGGGCCATCGCGATTCGGCGTCGCTGCGGAAGGGATTGAACGAGCGGGTCCAGGCGCCCTGGCGCGGCCCCACGGTGGCGGTGAGGACGGAAGGAGGCTTTCCAGGAACCGGGGCGGCCGCGGCCACGGCGTCTCTCCCGCGCGAGCCGCGTAGAGTCGGCGACATGGGGACCTCCCCCGCAGGATTTGGAACGAGACAAATGATACGCCCGCCCCGGCGAGACCGCACGCTCACGCTCGAGCATCCTCTCCAGGCTCGGGGTCCGGGACAGAGTTCAAGCCGTCCGGCGCGCGCCGAAGAGCGGCCTGATCTAGGATTACTCCGCGTCGCGCCGCGCTAGAGAGCGCGTTTCACGGGCGGAGGCCAACATGAGCAAGAGCACCTTCGGCGCCATGGCCGGACCCAAGGCCACGGGCGAGGCGCCACGCATCGGCGTGGGCATGCTGGGCTACGCGTTCATGGGCAAGGCCCACTCGAACGCGTACAAGACGCTGCCGTACATGATGTATCCCCCGGTGGCCATCCCCGAGCTGGTCGCGATCTGCGGGCGCGACCAGAAGCACGTCGAGGAAGCGCAGAAGCGCTACGGCTACCGCAGGCACTACACGGACTGGAAGAAGATGCTGGACGACAAGGAGGTCCAGCTCTTCGACAACGGCGGGCCCAACGACGCCCACGCCGAGCCTTCCATCGCCGCGGCCAGGGCGGGCAAGCACGTCTTCTGCGAGAAACCGCTGGCCCGGACCGCGGAAGAGGCGAAGACGATGCGGGACGCGGTCAAGAAGGCGAAGGTCAGGCACCAGGCCGCCTTCAACTACCGCTTCGTGCCCGCGGTGCGCCAGGCCTACGAGCTGATCAAGAGCGGCAAGCTCGGGCGCATCTACCACTACCGCGCGGTCTACCTGCAGGAATGGATCATGCCGCAGTACGACACGCCGCTCATCTGGCGCCTGCAGAAGAAGCTCGCGGGGTCGGGCGCGCTGGGCGACCTGGGCGCGCACATCATCGACCTCGGCCGCCACCTCATCGGCGAGATCGAGTCCGTCGGCGCGCTGACCCGGACGTTCATCGAGCACCGCGCGCGCCTCGACGGCAAGGGCACGGGCAAGGTGGACGTGGACGACGCGTTAGTGTCCGTGGTGGAGTTCGAGAATGGCGCGATCGGGACCCTGGAGGCGACGCGCTACGCGGGCGGGCGCAAGAACCACAACCGGTTCGAGATCAACGGCGAGAAGGGGACGATCGTCTTCGACCTCGAGCGCCTCAACGAGCTCGAGGTCTACTGGGTGGACGAGGAGCCGAAAGAGACGCGGGGGTTCCACCGCGTGTCGGTCACGGAGGGGTACCATCCCTTCATCTCGAACTGGTGGCCCCACGGCCACATCATCGGCTGGGAGCACGCGATGGTGCACGAGGTGAACCACCTGCTCGACTGCATCGTGAACGACAAGGACGTGGCCCCGCTGGGCGCGGACTTCGAGGACGGCTACCGGTGCGCCGTGATCTGCGATGCGATCGTGGAGTCCGCGCAGACGAAACGGCAGGTGAAGTGCAGATATTGAACAAAGAAGAAGAGCGATCGGCCTGAGGGGCCCACGGAAGCGCCATATAGAGGTCGGGCCCCCAGGTTGGCAGCTCATCAGAACAACGGAGCCAGTCAATGAGCAACGAATTCAAGCCTGAATACATGCAGATGTCGGTTCTGACTGCAGCCCTCCAGGAATTGACTCCGCGCGACAAACGCCGCCAGGATCCCGATCTCGCCGTCGAGGACTGGATACGTTTCGGGCGCGAGCTCGGCGTGCAGCGCCTCCAGCTCTCCTCCGCCTTGCCCGAAGAGCTGGCGGACGTGCCGCCGGAGGCGATGCTCGATCCGGTGGCCGATCACCTGAACGTCCTGAAGCCTCTCGATCCCGGCCGCGTGCGGCGCATCCAGTCCGCGCTCAAGGCCTCCGAGATGAGCTTCTCGGACCTCGGCTACTTCGACAACATGCTCGTGGGTGACGAGCGGCTGCGGCGCGTGAAGCACGACTGGATGGTGAAGATCATGGACGCCGCCGTCGCCCTCGGGGTGAAGGCGGTGTGCGGGTTCGTGGGCCGGAACGTGTCTCTCGACATGGACCAGAACCTCGAGGACTTCGAGCGCGGCTTCGTCCCGCTCCTGAAGGAGGCCAAGGAGCGCGGCCTCGAGTATCGCGTCGAGCAATGCCCGATGCCGGGCTGGAACAC
>QHVP01000023.1 GCA_003222295.1 Acidobacteriota bacterium
CGAACATGTGGTGGCCCCAGACGATGAAGGAGAGGCCGGCGATCGCGACCATCGCCCCCACCATCGCCTTGTAGCCGAACAGCGCCTTGCGGGAGAAGGTGGTCAGGATGTCGGAGGTGAATCCCAGCGCGGGGAGCATCAGGATGTAGACCTCGGGATGCCCGAGGAACCAGAAGAGATGCTGCCAGAGCAGCGGCGAGCCGCCCTGGTGCACGAACTGCCCGTTCGCGCCGACCATAGGCGCGTTGTTGAGGACGAGCCCGGTGGGGAGGAAGAAGCTGGTGCCGAAGTGGCGATCGAGGAGCAGCATCAGCGAGGCGCCGGTGAGGGCGGGGAACGCGAGCAGGCCCAGGATCGCCACCAGGAACATCGACCACATGGTGAGCGGCAGGCGCAGCATCGAGAGGCCCTTGGTGCGCAGGTTGATGATGGTGGTCACGAAGTTGAGGCCGCCCATGGTGAAGGACGCGATGAAGAAGACCATCGCGACGATCCAGAAGGTCTGGCCGATCTGGGAGCCGGGCACCGCGCCGCGCAAGGCGGAGAGCGGAGGATAGGACGTCCAGCCTCCGGCGGCCGCCCCCGCGCCCACGAAGAACGAAGTCAGGATCGTCACGCAGCCGCAGAGGAACGTCCAGAAGCTGAGGCCGTTGAGGAAGGGGAAGGCCATGTCGCGCGCCCCGACCTGGAGGGGGATGAGCAGGTTGCCGAACCCGCTCACGGGCGCGGTGGAGAGCACGAAGAACACCATGATGGTCCCGTGCATGGTGAACAGCATCGCGTAGAACTCGGGGTTCATCACGTAGGGCTGGCCGCCACCGCCCTGGAAGCCCATCGGCATCAGCTTGCCCAAGAGTCCCCAGTTCACCTCGGGCCAGGCGAGCTGGATGCGGATCAGCATGGCCAGGAGGCCCGCGATCAGCGCCATCAGCATCGCCGTCACGTAGTACTGGATGCCGATGACCTTGTGGTCCTTGCTGAAGACGTACTTCCAGATGAAGGCCTGCGGCGCGTGATCGTGGGCGTGGGCCTCCGTGGCGTGGGCCTCGGTGTGGGCCATGCGTTCTTCTCCCTCCATGGGTCTACTGGGCGGCCTCGGCGACGGCCTTGTCGAGATCGGCCGCGGGCACCACGTGCACCTGCCCGCGCATCCGGTAATGGCCGAGACCGCAATGCTCGGCGCACGCGATCTCGAAGTCGCCCGTCTCCTTGGGCGTGAACCAGATGTCGATGGTCATCCCCGGCATCGCATCCTGCTTCACGCGGAAGTTGGGCAGGAAGAAGCTGTGGATGACGTCCATCGACCGCACTTGCACGCGCACCGGCCGGTCCTTGGGCAGGTAGAGCTGGTTCAGGAGGAGGAGGTCGTCCTTGGCCGCGGGATCGTCCTTGACGAGGCCGATCGGGTTGTCCTGCGAGGCCTGCAGGTGATCGGTCCTGCCCAGCACTCCGTCCTTGCCCGGGTAACGCACGTTCCAGGCGAACTGCTGGCCGGTGACTTCGATCAGCACGGCATCCGCGGGCGGACGCGAGTTCACCTTGGCCCAGAGGTTGAGCGCGTTGAACAGGAAGATGGCGAGGATGCCCGCCGTCACCAGCGTCCAGGTCATCTCCAGCCGCGGGCTGTCGTGCCAGTAGGCGGCACGCGCGCCCGGGCCGTCCTGGTAGCGGTACCCGAACCAGGCCAGCAGCAGGTTGGTGACGATGAAGACCAGCCCCGTGACCACGAGCGTGATCGCCAGCGCGTGGTCGATCGCGATCCGGTCCGACTTGAGCGGCGGAAGCCAGTCCTTCGTGAAGAGGAAGGTCGCGACCACCACCAAGACGAGGGTCGCCAGCCCGAACAGCAGGCCCTGCAGCTTGGCCATCAGGAGCCCTCCTGGCTCGGACGATCGGTTGTGAAGCGAATCAATGACGACGAATTTCGCGCGGAGACTATCGCAGGAGAGGAGCGGGCGTCAATACGTAGTGTGGAAATCGCGGCCAGCGTACGAGGAGTAGGGGCCGGCGGCCTCATACGAGGCTCTGATCCAAACGGGTGAGCATCTGCACCATCCGCACCAGCAGCGATCGCGCCTGCCGACTCTCGGCGGACGATGCGCTGGCACTGAGGCGCAAGACGTCGACGATCGCCGCGCATTCCATCGCCGAGCCTCTTGCGATGGCGTAGAAGCGTGCCTTCTGCGGTCGGGAGCGCTGCCCGGCGCCCTCCGCGATGTTCAAGACGCACGAGAGGCTGGCGCGCCGAAGTTGATCCCGAACGATCGCATCCGCGCGAGACGCGAGGACCGTCGCCAAGGCCTGGAACTGGAGCGCGACCGCGTAGACGTCAAGGCGTTCCGCGTCGAGCATCGGCGCGGAATCGGGTGCTGGCGCGACGGTTGATTGAGTGGATGGGGGGTGAGACATCGTGAGCCTCCTTGCAGGGGGCATTGCCGCCGCCCCTCACAACTCAGGGGCGGCGGCATCCCGGGAGGCTCACGGCTCCCCCCATCCACTCCTTCAACCGGCGTGACAGCACCCGGACGGCGCATTCCGTTCACGTGTCCCGTGAACGTAAACGTGTCCCGTCTGTTGGTGGTGCTAAATCCGATCGACGAGGAGCAGCGTACAAAGCGCGAGGAGGTAGAGGATCGAGGCCAGGAACAGACCGCGCGCCGCCGCCGCCGTGCGCCGGATCGCGGACCAGACCGCGACCGACGTGAAGGCGACGCCGAGGCAGACGGCGCCCACGAAGTACAGACGGCCGGTCAGTCCTGCGATCGTCGGCACCACGCTCACGAGGAGCAGGGCCAGGCTGTTGGCGACGGCCTGGCGGCCCGTGATCACTCCCGCCGGGTCGAGCACGGGCAGCATGGGCAGGCCGCCGCGCGCGTAATCCTCGCGGTAGATCCAGGCGATGGCGAGGAAATGCGGGATCTGCCACAGGAAGAGGATCGCGAAGAGCACGACGGCGCCCGGCTCGATCTGGCCGCGCGCGGCCGCCCATCCGATGACGGGAGGCAGGGCGCCGGGGAAGGCGCCCACGATCGTCGACAGCGACGTGCGGGTCTTGAGGGGCGTGTAGGCAAAAAGGTACGTCGACCAGGTCAGGAGCGCGACGAGCGCGGCCAGCGCGCCCGCTCCGAAGCGCAGGAGGCCGAGACCGGCCAGGGTGAGGGCGAGGCCGAAGGCGAGGGCTTCGGTCACGCGCAGACGGCCGGCGGCGACCGGACGGTTGCGCGTGCGCAGCATGAGCGCGTCCGTCCGCCGCTCCAGCAGCATGTTCAGCGCGCTGGCGCCGGCGGCGACGAGGGCGGTCCCGGCAAGGGTCACACCCAGTCGCGAGAAGCTCACCGGGCCGCGCGTGCCCATCACGTAGCCGACGAGCGTGGTGATCAGCACGGTCAGGGTGATGCGCGGCTTGGTGAGCTCGAGGTAGTCCGCGACGGCGGTGCGGCGCGGGACGACGACGGAGGCGGAGGCGCTCACGACACCGCCGGATCGCCCAGGCCGGCCACCGCGGGGGCGGACACGGCCGCGTGCCGGTGACGGCGCGTGCGCAGGGTGGCAAACCAGCACAGGCCGAGGATGGCGGCCCCCGTGGCCACGTGGGCGGTGGTGGGGAGGACGGCCTTTTCGGTGATGACGGTGAGGGCGCCGAGCGCGATCTGAACGAACACCAGCGCGAGTGCGAGCTGGGCGGGGCGGGCGAGGCGCGCGTCCCCGTCACGGGTGGCGCGCAGGGCGAGGCGCAGCACGAAGGCCAGCACGATGACCGCACCGCCGCGGTGAGCCAGGTGAACGGCCACCGGGAGCTGCGCGAGCACCTCGGCGGGCGGGATCCATCGTCCGTACATGCGCGGGAAGTCCGGCACGGCGAGGCCGGCGCCGATGTGCCGCATGACCGCTCCCAGCACGAGCTGCCCGAAAGCGGCGGCGGTGGCGGCCACGGCCGCGCCGCGGACGCCCACCACGTCGTCGCGTGTACCCGTGGACGAGAGCCACTCGCGCGAGGTCAGGTACGCGAGCGCGATCGTGATGCAGAAGAAGGCCTGGGCCAGGCAGGCATGGGTGACGGAGATCGGCGTGGGGAGGAGGAAGAGGACGGTGAGGCCACCGAGGACGCCTTGCGCGATCACCGCGGCCAGGGCCAGCCAGGCCAGGCGGCGCACGCCCGCTCGGGTCTCGCAGCGCGCGGTCCACACGGCCAGCACCAGGGTGAGGAAGCCGACGAAGCTGGCGACCATCCGATGGCCGTGCTCGTAGAACACGCCGCCCACCATCGGCGGCATGACCCTCCCGTAGGAGAGAGGCCAGTCGGGGACGGACAGGCCTGAGCCCGTGCTCGTCACCAGCCCGCCCACGAAGATCAAGGCGAGCGTGGACGCCACCAGCAGGAGCGACAGGCGATGGCGCCAGGGTGCGAAGGGGGAGAAGCCCGGGGAGCCGCCTACGGCGTCGGCGGAGATTTCGAGCGGCACCCCGGGAGACGGCGTCAACGGAAGAGGCCTAGCCCTTGTACGACAGGTCGAGCGTGGCCTTCTCCCCATCCTTGACGGTGATCTTGCCCATCTGGCTCTTCAGCTTCTCGTGCACGGCCTCCACCTCGTACTCACCGGCGGGCAGGCCCTTGATCTCGTACTTGCCGTCTTCGTCGGTGACCGCGAAGAAGGGATGATCGAGGACCGAGATGAAGGAGCGCATCCAGGGGTGGACGTCGCACCCGACCGGGATCATGACTTCCTTCTTGTCGAAGGTCTTGGTGACCTCCATGCCCTTGCGCGCCTGGCCGACGTTGAACTCCTGGTTCACGGCCGGGCGGGGATGGATGTTGTGCAGCGTCTCGTCGTCGTTCTTGATCTTGAGCGGCTGGCCGACCTGCAGGGCGACGATGTGCGGCTTGTACATGCAGCCCGTCTGGTCGAGCTCGACGGCTTCCGTCGGCGGCGGGTAGGTGCCGGTGACGCCGCTCTTGACGTAGACGAAGACGTCCTTCAGGCCGCCGTCCTTGACGTCCACCACCTTGCGCTCGAGGCCGTCCTTGTGCTCTTTCTGGCAATAGGGATCGGCCGAGACCTTGATCTTCTCCGGGGCCGGCGCCGTTCCGGCAAAGCTGATCTTGCCGCCGATCGATGCCGATCCCTTGGCCGCGGCGCCGCCCGCGGCGACGCCCGGGGCCGCCGTTTGCGTGGTGGCGGGCGCGGCCGCGGGAGCTTCCTGCTTCTCGCCGCCGCAGGCCACGAGGGCGAGAGGGACGGCGAGCGCGACAACGGCGAGGGTTTTGCGCATGAACATCACATGACTCCTCATGAAGAAAGTCGCGAAAGCTATGTTGTGCGATGGGATTCCGGGTGTCAAGGATTTGGCTCCAGAGCGCCGAGCCGCAGCGCGGCCAGGGCGCGATCGCGCAGGGCCATGATCACGAGGTCCCCCACGATCACGGGGGGGGTCCGCACTTCCCCCGGGGCCTTGAGATCGCCCTGGCGCTGCCCGGTACGCGGATCGAAGCCGATGAGGAACGTCTCGCCCGGCCGATTTCCGAAGCACGCCACCAGGACGCCATCGCCGTAGAAGAGCGGGCCCGACAGCGGCCGCGAGGGAAGGGCGGCCCGCCAGGCCAGGTGCCCGTTGCCGCGGCGCAGCGCATAGAGCACGTCTTCGTGATTGGTGAAGAGCACGTGCGGGCCCGACACGGCCGGCGGAGCTTGGACATCACCGCCGAGCTTCCAGCTCCAGCGCACGTCGCCGCTCTTGCGCGGGTCCAGGGCCACGAAGCGGCGGTCCGTGGTGCCGAGGAGGACGTGGCCGTCGTCGTCGACCACGGGAGGGGCCGCCAGCGGATGCCCCGTCTTGAAGCCCCAGAGGACGGTGCCGGTGACGAGGTCACGGCAGCGCAGCGCGCCGCCTTCCTCGCCGACGAGGAGCCAGGGGCCCCACGGCACCGGCGGCGCGGTGGCGTGCGCGTCGGAGACGCTCCAGCGCGGCTGGCCGGTGGCCGCCTCCAGCACGGCCAGGCCTTGGCCGGCCACGACGACCGCGTCTTTATAGAGGACGGCGGGCAGACTGCCGCGGACGCCGGAGGCCGCCTTCCAACGGTCCGACCCCGTCGCCGCGTCCATGGCCCACACCGTGCCGTCTTCGTCGCGGACGACGACGAGGCCTCCGCCCGCCGCGACCACTCCACGCCGCGCATCGAGCCTCCATCGCACCTGCCCCGTCTCTGCCTCCAGGCCGCGGACGGCGCCGTCGCGCGTGGCCACGTAGACGTTGATCGAGTCCGTGGCGAGCGGTCCCTCGACGGTGGCGGGCAGCGGCCTCGTCCAGGCCGGTACCATGGGGAAGAGGGGTCGCGAAACGACGGGCGGTCCGTGATGGCAACCCGCGAGGATCACGGCGAGGGCGAGGGAGGGTAAGGACGCGGGGATCGCGCGCATGCGGAGCGCGAGACTATAGCACCGAGGCCTCGCCGGTCTGGTCCAGATCGCGCAGGGGCGCGGGGTATAATCCCGGCCTTCGATAGCCCCGCCGATCCCATGGACCGCGACACCATCGTCATCCTCGACTTCGGCTCGCAGTACACGCAGCTGATCGCGCGCCGTTTGCGCGAGCTGCAGGTCTACTCGGAGATCGTCCCGCCCACCACGACCGTCGCCGCCCTCAAGGCGCGCGCCCCCCGCGGCATCGTCCTCTCCGGCGGGCCGGACAGCGTGTACGAGAAGGGCGCGCCCCGGGTGGACCGCCGCGTCTTCGAGCTGGGCGTGCCCGTACTGGGGATCTGCTACGGCATGCAGCTCATGAGCCACGTCCTCGGGGGCGAGGTGAAGAGGGCAGGGCGGCGGGAGTACGGCCATGCCTTCTTCGAGGCGCGCGATCACTCGCCGCTCCTGCACGAATTCGCGTCCCCCGCTCACGTGTGGATGAGCCACGGGGACTCGATCGAGAAGCCGCCGCCTGGCTTCGAGGTCCTGGGCGCGAGCAGCACGAACCCGGTGGCGGCCATGGTTGACGGCCGCCGCCGGCTCTTCGGAATCCTCTTCCACCCGGAGGTGAAGCACAGCCAGGGCGGCATGACCGTGCTCGCGAACTTCCTGGACATCTGCGGCTGCCGCCGCGACTGGAACGCCGCCTCTTTCGTCGAATCGGCCGTGGACAAGATCCGCGCCGCCGTCGGCGAGGAGCGCGTGCTCTGCGCGCTTTCCGGCGGGGTGGACTCCGCGGTGGCGGCCCTCCTCGTGCATCGCGCGATCGGCGACCGGCTGACCTGCGTGTTCGTCGACAACGGCGTCCTGCGCAAGGACGAGGCGGCCCAGGTCCGCAAGCGATTCGCGGAGAAGCTGCAACTCAACGTGGTGTTCGTGGACGCCTCGCGGCGCTTCCTGTCCAAGCTGAAGGGCGTGACGGATCCGGAGCGCAAGCGCAAGGTCATCGGCCGCGAGTTCATCGAGGTCTTCCGCAAGGAGGCGCTGCGGCTGGGCAAGCCCGCCTTCCTGGCCCAGGGCACGCTGTACCCGGACGTCATCGAGTCGACCTCCGTGCGCGGCCCTTCCGCCGTCATCAAGAGCCACCACAACGTCGGGGGCCTGCCGAAGAACCTGAAGTTCAAGCTGGTCGAGCCCCTGCGCGAGCTGTTCAAGGACGAGGTGCGCGCGGCCGGGCTCACCCTCGGCCTGGACGAGGAGTTCGTGTACCGCCAGCCGTTCCCGGGTCCCGGCCTGGCCGTGCGCTGCCTGGGGGCGGTCGATCGCGGACGGCTCGATCTGCTGCGCGAAGCCGACGACATCGTGGCCACGGAGATCAAGGCCGCCGGGCTCTATCGGCAGATCTGGCAGTCCTTCGCCGTGCTGCTCCCCGTCCGCTCGGTGGGCGTGATGGGAGACGACCGCACGTATCAGTACACCATCGCCATCCGTGCGGTGGAGTCCGCGGACGGCATGACCGCGGATTGGGCGCGGCTGCCGCACGACCTGCTGGCCCGCATCTCCAGCCGCATCGTGAACGAGATCCGCGGCATCAATCGCGTGGTCTACGATATTTCGAGCAAACCGCCGTCTACCATCGAGTGGGAGTAGACGGCGCTGGATTCGGTGGCACGTAGAGCACGGCGGCGCTGCGTAGCAGCGGCGACGCGCGAGGGGGGTTTCAGGGGGGGAGCTGACGCCTTCCCCGCGGATGCGTCAGTTCCCCCCCTGACTTAAAACGCGAAGAACAAGAACAGCAACAAGAAGAGAGAACAGGAACAACGATACAGACCTTGTCAGCCCCCGAATTCGTCCATCTTCATCTCCATACCGAATACAGCCTCCTCGACGGCGCGAGCCACATCGACGAGCTCGTCGACCAGGTGGGCAAGCTCGGAATGAAGGCGTTGGCCGTCACCGATCACGGCAACATGTTCGGGGCCGTCGCCTTCTACGACGCGGCCATCGACCGGGGCATCAAGCCGATCCTGGGCTGCGAGATCTACGTCGCTCCCGGGAGCCGCCACGACAAGACGGGATCGGGCATCGAAGAGGCCTACAACCACATGACCCTGCTGGCCGCGGACGAGGCCGGCTACCACAACCTGATCAAGCTGGTCTCCATCGGCTACACCGAAGGCTTCTACCACCGGCCGCGCATCGACAAGGAGGTGCTGGCCTCACACGCCAAGGGGCTGATCGGCCTCTCCGGGTGCCTCTCCGGCGAGATCGCGCAGCACCTCCGCGCGGGGCAGGAGTCCGCGGCCCTGCAGTCGATCGGCGTGCTGAGCGAGATCTTCGGCGCGGACCGCTTCTTCCTCGAGGTCATGGACCACGGCATCGATGAGCAGCGGCGGGTCAACCAGGGCCTCTACCGGCTGCACGGCCGCACCGGCCTGCCCCTGGTCGCGACCAACGACGCGCACTACCTGCGCCGCGAGGACCACCAGGCCCACGACGTCCTGCTCTGCATCGGCTCGGGCAAGAAGGTGCACGAGAGCGAGCGGCTGCGCTTCGACACCGAGGAGTTCTACGTCAAGAGCCCGGCGGAGATGGCGGCGGTGTTCCCCGACCATCCGGAAGCGCTCGCCAACACGGTGGCGATCGCCGAGCAGTGCGGCTTCTTCCTCAAGCCCGTGGGCGAGCTGCCCGCATTCGACGTGCCCCCCGGCTTCACCACCTTGAGCTACTTCGAGAAGGTGACGCGCGACGGCTATGCGGAGCGGCTGCGGGTGCTCGAGCCGCTGGCCGCGGCCGGGCGTCTGCGCCACTCCCTACCCGACTACGCCGCGCGGTTGGACAAGGAGATCGGCGTCATCCGGCGCGTGGGGTTCGCCGGATACTTCCTGATCGTCTGGGACTTCATCCGCTACGCGCGCGAGCACGGGATCCCCGTCGGTCCCGGGCGCGGCTCCGCCGCCGGGTCCCTCGTGGCCTACTCCCTCCGCATCACCGACATCGACCCCATCGAGAACGACCTCATCTTCGAGCGCTTCCTGAACGAGGAGCGCATCTCACCCCCCGACATCGACAT
>QHVP01000024.1 GCA_003222295.1 Acidobacteriota bacterium
TGATGCGGGCCGTGTTCGAGCAGGTGTGCCAGTCGTTGATGGTGGTGTCGAACTGCATGCCCGGATCGCCGCACTGCCAGGCCGCGTCCGCCATCATCTTCATGAGGTCGCGCGCGCGGTAGGTGTCCGCGACCTGGCCGCCCATCACGTACTTCGTCTGCCACTCGCGGTCGTCCAGGACCGCGCGCATGAACTCGTCCGTGACGCGCACGGAATGGTTCGCGTTCTGGAAGAACACGGAATCGTAGGCTCCCCCGCGCACGTTGAAGGAGCCGTCGTAGCCGGCGTCGATGAGGGCCCAGGCCTTGCGCTCCTCGTCCGCCTTGCAGGTGATGAACTCGGTGATGTCGGGATGGTCGGTGTTGAGGATGACCATCTTGGCCGCGCGGCGCGTCTTGCCCCCCGACTTGATCACGCCCGCGAAGGCGTCGTAGCCGCGCATGAAGGACACGGGACCGGACGCGGTGCCGCCCCCGGCCAGCGGCTCCTTGGAGGAGCGGATGGAGGAGAGGTTCGAGCCGGTGCCGGAGCCGAACTTGAAGAGCATGCCCTCGGTCTTGGCCAGGCCGAGGATCGAGTCCATCGTGTCCTTGACGGAGTTGATGAAGCAGGCGGAGGCCTGCGGATGCGGCTCGATGCCGACGTTGAACCAGACCGGGCTGTTGAAGGCGGCCTTCTGCTGGACGAGCAGGTGCGTCAGCTCCTCCGAGAAGTTCGTGAGGTCCTCGGGGGTCGCGAAGTAGGCCTGCTTCTCGCCCCAGGCCGTGATGGTGTCCACGACGCGCGAGATGAGGCCGCGCACGCTGCTCTCGCGGTCGGGAGAATCCATCTGCCCGCGGAAGTATTTCGAGGCGACGATGTTGGTGGCGGTCTGGCTCCAGGCCTGTGGGACCTCGATCCCGTGCTGCTCGAAGACCGGCTGGCCGCGCTCGTCGTTGATCACCGCCGAGCGGTGCTCCCACGTCAGCTCGTCATACGGATGTCTTCCCGGCTTGGTGAAGTAACGGGCAAAGGTGAGGCCTTTGGAGGTCGCGCCTTTGTGGGCGCGGGGCTCGGGCTTGCTGTTCTCGATGGGGTGAGTGGACATGCCCAGGCGCGATCCGCTGTTGGTGACGAGTAGCGGAATAGTGCGCCCGTCGCGGAAGGCTGTCAAGAGGAAAGTACAACAGGTAGTGGGGGTCCGCGCCCGAGGCAACAACCCATTGTCGTCGAAGGGACGACGACATGCAAGTATTGGAAGCGGCGGAGTTTGAGGCTGAAGGGAGTCTAGCTCGGGGCCGGGACGGCATAGGTCTCTTCGTGGAAGGGCCGGAACCCCCGGGAGAGATAGTTCGGGAGGGCGGCGGCATCGTCCAGGGTGCAGGTGTGGAGCCAGACGCGGCGGGCGCCCGGGGACCAGGCGCGCTCGACAGCCTCGGTCAGCAGATGCTTGCCGTAGCCGCGTCCGATGAAATCCGGAAGCAGGCCGAAATAGGCGATCTCGACCGATCCATCAGGGGCGGCCTTGAGCTCGAAGAAGCCGGCGGGGGCGGCGTGGACAGTCAGGAGCCAGAGGGATACGGCGGGACTCGCGAGATGGGCGCGGATCTCCTCGTCGGTCCACTGCAGGCGATCCAGCCACCGATAGGCGCGGCCCACCTCGGCGTAGAGGTACCGGTAGAACGAGGGCGGGCACCCCTCGACGCGCTCGACGCGCGCGGCCGGGTCCGCGCTGCGTGCCGGCCTGAGATCGGACGGCGCCGTCATCTCGAGGTACGTGCGCTTCACCTCGAGGATTCGCGTATCCGCCATGGGGAGGGGGGCATATCGCGGTCGTCCGCGGCGCCGGGCACGTCGTTTTGCTTGAGTGGTGACGGTCGTGGTCGTCGGTCTGGCTGTGGCCATGGGGGCGCGTTCGGCGTCCGCAAGTCAGGCGCCTAACCACGCGAGCGGCCCGCATCGGCCCGCGGATGCGCACGGCGCCGGAGTCGACCAGCGGCATGACGAGACGACAGGTATGGCTCCGGTCACGTCGGTGCATCACTTCGAGATCACGGGCCGCGGCGGCGTGATCCGGCTGGAAGCGGCAAGCGTGGCGGACGAGGAGGGGCGCGACCGGGCGCGCGGTCATCTCGAGCACGTCGCGGAGTCCTTCGCCGCCGGCGATTTCTCGATGCCGATGTTCATCCACGGACAGGTTCCGCCGGGCGCGGCCGCGATGACGCGGTTGCGGGACGCGATCCGCTACCGCTACGAGCCCACCGATCGGGGCGGCCGGATCACGATCGACACGTCGAATCGGGAGGCGCGGAGGGCGATCCACGACTTCCTGCGCTTCCAGATCCGGGACCACCGGACGGAGGACTGAGGGCCCGGCGCGCGTAAGATCCGGAGTGATGACGACAGGGATGCGCCGTGCGGGGGAGGTGGCCCGGGCGGCCGGCGTCAGCACCGACACCATTCGCCATTACGAGCGGAAGGGTCTCCTCCCGCGCGTCGCGCGGTCGTCGAACGGCTATCGCGAGTACCCGGAGGGGACAGAGCGCACGGTACGCCTCATCCGCAACGCGCTGGCCGTGGGATTCAGCCTGGAGGAGCTGTCGCGGATCCTAGCCGTCCGGGCTCGGGGTGAAGCCCCCTGCCGGACGGTGCGCGCCCTCGCCGGCGAGAAGCTCCGCGCGATGGATGACCGGCTGGCCGAGCTGCAGGGCGCGCGCGACCGCCTCCAGGCCGTGCTCGCGGACTGGGATGCGCGCCTGCTGCGCACGCCCGCGGGGCAGCGCGCCGGACTCCTCGAGGCCCTGGCCGGCCTCGTCGGGGAGGGCGCGCCGCCTCCTTTCCTGCCTCCGGAGCTGCGACGGGGAAGGGTCCGCGCCCGCCGCTAGCACTCTGCTCGGTGATGGTGGTCATTCGGTCCGGCGGCGCTGAATGGGCGGTCGGCAGCTGAAGTGGTGAGGCCGCCACTTCAAGCAATACTTGAGGCAACTCGTTCCGGAACGAGTGCCTCGCGAGGAGAAAACTCTCGCGAGACCGGTACCGCGCCGATTCCGTGACGCCGAGGCCGCCGAGCACGACTTCTGCTTGCCTCGCACTCGATGTCGTCCCTGAGCCGGCTTCGCCCCGAGCCCGTGCAACGCAGTGGCGCGGTTTCTGCGGGCTACTCCGCGAGCCCGCTGAGAGCGGCGCTCGCGGCCAGGCGCGCCGTCGCCTCGTCCGCGGAAGGAAGCTCGGGGACGCGCTGCGCCAGCCACCGCTCCGCGGCCAGGGCCGCGCGTTCCCCGCGGCCGTGGGCGAGCGCCCAGGCGCCCTGCTCGGCCAGCGCGACGGCGGCGGAGAGGCCGGCCAGGCTCAGCGCGATCCTTCGTCCCGCGGACTCGGCCACCTCCGGCCCGGCCGCGGCCAGCGCACCGAGCGCGCGGGGGGCCTCCTCGATACGGCGGCGCATCTCTCGCGCGCCCTCGGCCAGGGGCGAGGAGGCGAGGGCCTCCAGCCGCCGCGCGGCCTGGCCGGCCCAGGGCTCGAGCACGCCTTCCCGCGCGACCGCGCGCAGGGCGTCGAGGCTCAGGACGTTCGTCGTGCCCTCCCAGATGGGCAGCACCTGGGCGTCGCGGAGCCAGACGGGCAGCCCCGTGTCCTCGACGTAGCCCGCCCCGCCGAATCCCTCCAGCGCTTCGGAAGCGACCGCGACCGCCTGGCGCGCCGTGAGCAGCTTGCACAGCGGCGTGAGCAGGCGCAGGGTTGCGCGCTCCTCCTCGCTCGCCTCCCCCGCCTCGACCTTGCCGAGCAGGCGGGCGCAATCGAAGGTGAGGGCCAGGGCGGCCTCGTATTCGACCTGCAGCGCGGCCAGCGTCTCGCGGTGCAGCGGCTTCCGCGCGAGCGGAGACCCGAAGGCCACGCGCCGGCGCGCGTAGTCGCGCAGGAGCTGCAGCAGCCGCGCCATCATGCCGCAGGCGCTGATCGCGTTGTGGAGCCGCGTGATGTTGAGGAGGGGCGTGATCTTCTTGACCCCGCGGCCCAGGTCGCCGACCGGCTCGGCCCGGCAGCCCTCGAGCGCGAGCTCCGCGGTAGGCAGCGCGCGGGTGCCGAGCTTGTCCTTCAGACGCAGGATGCGGATGCCGTTGCGGGTGCCGTCCGCTCTCCGCTGCTCGACGAGGAACAGCGAGAGGCCGGCCGAGCCTTCCGGCGATCCCTCCGGCCGCGCCAGGGTCAGCGCGACCTCGCTGGTGACGGCGGAGGTGAACCACTTCGTGCCCCAGAGCCGCCAGTCCCCGCCGTCGTGTCGCGCGACCGTCGCCGTCCCGGAGACGTCGCTTCCACCCGACCGCTCCGTCATCCATTGGCCGCTGGTCCAGAGCTGGTCCGGGTCGCGGCTGGTGAGGTGCGGCACGATCCGCTGGGCGAGAGCGGGGTCCGCGTGCTCGAGCAGCGTGCGGGCGGCGGTGGACGCGCGCGAAGGGGCCGAGCTCGCGCTCGTAAGGGATCGCGGTCAGGCCCCACTGCGCGGCCGCGCGGTGCAGCGCGTGCCAGGCGGGCGAGACGCGGATCTCGTCCACGCGGCGGCCCCAGGCGTCGTAGGGGACGTGGCGCGGAGGGTCGCTCTCGGCCTCGCGCGCCAAGGCGGCGAGCGGTCCCGCCGCCGCTTCGCCCAGGTCGCGCCACGCGGGAAGGAGACGGGCGTGGAGGTCGGAGGGCAACAGCCGCTCGACGACGTCGCGGAGGGCCGGGTCCGCCGCGAACGTGTTGGTCAGGCGCGGCGGGTCCTGGAGGAACTCGGGAGGGGGACCGGCCGCGGCCATGGCGGGCTCAGCATACCGCTTGACATTCACTGCATCGGTGTACTATTACTGTAGTACAGTGACCATCGCCCGCGGCCTGCGCGTCGACCCGTCCGAGGCGGCTCCCCTCTGGAGCCAGATCGAGGACGGGGTGCGCCGGCTGGTGGCCTCGGGGGGCCTGACCGCGGGCGCGGCCGTGCCCTCCGTGCGCGACCTCGCCCGCGATCTCCGCGTCAACCCCGCCACCGTCTCCAAGGCCTACCAGCACCTGACCGACGCCGGCGTGCTGGAGGTGCGCCGCGGGGACGGCACCTACGTGTCCACGACCGCGCCCTCCCTGTCGCGAGGGGAGCGTTCACGCGCGCTGCGGGAGGCGGCCTTGCGCTACGCGAGCGTCGCCGCCACCTTCGGCGCGAGCCGCGACGAGTCCCTCGACGATCTGCGCGCGGCCTGGAACGAGCTGATGCGCGGGAAGAAAGGAGGCCCGGCGTGAACGCGGAGACGGAAGCGGGTGCGCTCTCATGCGAGCACCTGACCATCCGGTACGGCCGGACGCGGGTGCTCGAAGACGTCTCCTTCGTCGTGCCGGCCCGGTGCGTCTACGCGCTGCTGGGCCGGAACGGCGCCGGGAAGTCGTCGCTGGTGCGGTGCCTCGTGGGGCAGCAGCGGGCGACGGCCGGACGCGCCGTCCTCTTCGGCCGCGACGGCCGCTTGTACGCGCGCTGGGACGAGGACGCCGCGCGCGAGCGCCTCCGCCGCTTCGCCATCCCGATGGACACGTCCTTCGGACGCCTCTCGAAAGGGCAGAGGGGCGCGGTGCAGCTCGCGCTGGCCCTGGGCCACGCGCCGGAGCTTCTGATCCTCGACGATCCCACCCTCGGCCTGGACCTGGTCGCGCGCGACCAGGTGTTCGGCGAGATCATCGGCGAGCTGGCCGACCGCGGCACCACCGTGCTCGTGACCACGCACGACCTGGCCGCCATCGAGGGGATCGCCGACCGCGTGGGCGTTCTGTACGACGGGCGCCTCGTCCTGGACGAGCCGCTGGAGGCGATGAAGGAGCGCTTCGCGCTCCCGCTCGAGCGCATCTTCGCCGAGGTCACCGGCGCGAGCGCGGGAGGGACGCGATGAGCGAACGCTTAGCCGCACGGGGCCTCATGGCCATCGCGGCACGGGAGGTCTCCGAGCGTGCCGCCCTCCTCGGCCTGGCCACGATGCTGGCCGTGGTCCCGTTCGTCGCGCCCTGGATTGGAATCGGGGATCGCCCTCTGCTTGGCGGGTTCCTGGGGACGGTCATGGTGTTCACCGCGGCGATGTTGACCGGCACGTCGGTGATCGCACGCGACCTGGCCGAGGGCCGCCTCGGGTTCTTCCTGGCCCGCCCGTTGCCGTGGTGGTCGATCTGGGGCGGCAAGATGCTCGCCGCTTTCGTGCTCACGTTCACCACGGGCGCAATCGTTCTGGGGCCGACCGCCCTCAGCGGCGACTGGCGCCTTCCGGCGGGCGCGTGGTGGATGCAGATCCTGGTTCCGGGTCTGGTCGCGCTCATCGGAAGCATGCACGTGGTGGCAGTGGGATACCGTGCGCGCAGCGGCTGGTTCGCCGCCGACCTCGCCATGGCGACTGCGCTCGGCTGGCTGGTCGCGCGGACCTTCCGCAGGCTGATGGTGTGGGGTGTCGACGCCGGCCACGTCGACTACGCGGCGGCCGCGCTCTGGATCCTGGCGTTCGCCGTGGTGGTGGCCGGAGCTGCGCAAGTGGCGCAAGGCCGGGCCGACATCCGCCGCGGCCATCGCGTCCTCTCGATCGTGCTCTGGTCGCTGCTGACACCGGCCGTGCTCGCTTACGCCGCCTGGGGGACCTGGGTCGGCCGCTTCGCACCCGCCGATCTCAGGACGGTCGACTCCGCCTGGCCGTCACCCGACGGGTCATGGATCGCCGTCGCGGGCCGAACGCGATGGCCGCGGCCTGAGACCTTCACACCCACGGTGCTGATGGATGCCGCCGCGCAACGGTTCCTGCGCGTGGGCGGCGCCCCATCGGTGCGCGGCCCCGTTTTCTCCGAGGACGTCAGACGAGCGGTCTGGGTCGCGGAGGCCTGGACGGACACGCCGCGCCTGATGGCCGCCGACCTCCGGTCGAACCCTCCCTCGCTCTCGCGCGTCCCGCTCCCAGTGCCTCCCGGTTCCATCGTCAGTGTCGGGCTCTCCGCGGACGGGGAGAATGTCGCCGTCGTCCAACGCAGCCAAGCGGCCGTGTTCAAGCTCGGGTCTGCACAGGCTCTGGCCGTCGCGCCCGTGCGCGCGTCCTGGTGGCGGCCGATCGTCTTCGCGAGGGATGGCCGGGCCCACGTGTTGAGCGGACCGGCGGATCCGCTCTCCCCCGGGGTCCTCGACCTCACCGTTCTCGATCCTGCCACCGGCAAGGCGGCAACGACCGGGCACATCCCGACACGCGGCTATGCGTTCGAGCGTTGGGGGGCCGATGCGGCACGCGTGGCCGTGGTCCATTCGCAGGCGCGTCGTCCCAGCCTCACGTTGCACGACGGATCGACGGGCACCCTCATCGCGACCCTCGTCCCGGAGGGCAGGGCCGGCGGGATCGCGGTCACGTTCCTGCGGGACGGCCGGCTGGCCGTCGTCGAGTACGGCCGCGGCGTCGTGCTCCGCGTGTTCTCGACGGAGGGCGCGGAGTCCCTGTCGCTCGAGGTCACGCCCACGTTCGGTTTCGCACAGGTGGCGGAGGTCGCACCGGGCATGCTCGCCGTCGAACTGCCATTCCCCGGTGCGGCCGCCGGCTCCGATTCCGTCCTGGTGGACGCGTCCGCCGGACGCGTGATCCGGCGCGAGCACGGCGTGAAGCCGGCCGGGCCGTCGTGGTTCGCGCGCGGAGCCCAGGCGGTTGCGGACGCGGGGAGCCTGTTCATCGACGACCGGGGCGCGCTCGTGCGCGTGGACGGCGCCACCGGCGAGCGCCGCGTCGTCCTCGGCGGCCGCTAGCCGTTCCAGGCAGAGGTCGCGGAACCTTCTCGCGAGTCGCGACGGGACACGGGTCGCTCGTCGCGGTTACGCGCGGCCGGTGCCTTTCAAGGCAAATGACTGTACTCAGATCGAGTACGATCGTCGACCCCATCAGGACATGGCTCCACGATCCCCGATCCGCCGCCGAAATCGCCCGCTGCGGCCTCACAAGACGCTTCTTGATCGTCCGGAGGGTCTCGTCGGTCCTGCGCCCCTTCATGAGGCGAACCATCGTACTCAAATCGCGTACAGTCAAGCCTTCGCGAGACCGGTCTACGGCCCGGCGCGGTGAGGAGTCTCACCGCACCCAAAACAACCCCGGGCGCGCGGGGACCGCCAAGGGTACCCGCACGAACCGCGCGGTCACGGGCGGGAACGTCACCTCGCCGTCGCCGTGCTGCGGGTCGCGCAGCAGAGCGAGGGTGGCGTCGGCCAGGCTCGCGCGCGCGGTCACCGGCACCCAGGAGACACCGTCGCTCGACACCTCGACCGCGGGCGCGTCCACCCAGGGCCCGTCCGAGACCTCGAACACGACCGACTCCACGGGACGCGGCGCGCCGAGATCGGCGATCACGCCGGTCGCCGCCCACACGGTCGGCACCCCCGCCCCGGGTCCCGGCACGCGGGCCGTGGCGCCGGCGGGCACCTCGTACACCGGCTCCTCGGCGGCGCGGAAGGCCACCGGCAGGGGCAGATCCTCGCGTGCGACCACGTGCCGCACGTCGACCGCGCGCAGCAGGCGGAGCGCGTCTTCTCCGGCGGGCGCGGTGAGCAGCTCCATCTCCCGCGTGTACGGCCGCGGCATGAAGCCTGAGTCGCCGTTGACGAGAGGGCGCCAGTGCGCGATCCCGTCGAGCATGACCTCGGTGTCACGTTCGCCCAGGGGCAGGACAGCCACCGCGCCCGGCTTGCCGGCCAGCCACCGCGCCGTCTCGGACGGCACCGGCGCGGGGGCGTAGCGGATCGGCACGTTGCTCGATTC
>QHVP01000217.1 GCA_003222295.1 Acidobacteriota bacterium
GCTCGAGCACGACTCCCGTCTCCGGCCGCGCGATGAGGCCGCCCAGCGCCACGACCTCGGCGAAGGGGCCGACGGCGCTCAGGTGCACCCGCGCCGCGTAGGGCGCGCGGGCCGCCGTCACGCCGAGGCGCACGCCGGAAACCCGCGCGCTGAGGAGCGTCTGCACCACGGAGCGTCGCACCTTCTGCACGGTGCCGGCCGGCGTCGCGCCGGCGAGGGCGGTGGCCGCGCGCAGGTGGGCGGCGTCGCGCCGTTCCAGACGGGCCAGGCGCGCGCGCATGTCGCGCGCTTCGTCGCGCGCGCGGCGATAGTCGTCCGCGGCGGCCGCGGCCTGGCGCCGCATGGGAAGGGCCACGGCGGAGTAGAGGACGATGGCCCCGGCCAGGAGCGCGGCCGCGATCCCGCGCGCGATCACCGCGAGCCTCCGCGGTAGCGCATCTGGATGGACGCGGTGACTCCCCCGTCGCGCGCCTCTTCTCCGGGGACGACGTCGTCGAACAGGGGCGAGCCCTCCAGCCGCTGGAGGAAGGCCTCGTACGCGCCCGCGCTCTTCGCGGAGACCTGCATGGTCATGCCGATCCCGTCGCCGTAGGTGAGGGCCAGGGAGTCGAGCTTGACGTCCGCCGGCATCAGGGCGGCCAGGTCGGAGAGCAGCCGCGGCGGCGGCGCGTCCGCGCTCAGCAGGGCCTGGGTGGCCAGGGCCGCCGTGGGCGCGGAGCGCGCCTCCATCGTCTTCAGGCGCGCCTGCGCCGCCCGCGTGTCGCGCTGGACGTCGGCCACGTGCTGGCGCGCGCGCTTGAAATCCGCCCACGACGTGCCCGTCGCGTATCCCGCGAAGATCAGCGTGAGCAGGCCGACGCCGATCAGCCCCAGATCCACGGGCGGGGGCGGGCGGCGGCGCGGGCGGCTCGAGAAGTCGCGCATCGCGGTCAGGCCAGGGCCGCGCCCAGCCAGGCCAGCTCGGTGGCCTCCACGGGCAGCGTTCCTTCCGCGCGCCATCCCGGCTCGCCCGCGCGGCCTTCCTCCTGCCAGGCGCGCAGCAGGGCCACCGCGCCCGGACCGACGGCGCGGATGCGTGGAGCGGACCCGTTGCCGGCCAGCACCGCCGTCCGGTCCACCTCGCGTCCGAGCCAGAGCGGCTCGCGCGGGCCGGACTGCCGCCGCCTGGTGCGGAAGACGTGCAGCACCCCTCCCTGCCAGGCGGCCAGGGAGAGGGCGCGATCGCCGAGGATGACGTCCACCGAGACCGCGGTGCCGCGCGGCTCGCGCGCGAGAGCGGAGAGCGCGGCCAGGGGGGCCAGGTCCAGCCGCTCGAGGTCGAGTCCGGCCGCAGCCGCGACGGCTTCGTATCCCTCGATGACGCTGCGGCGGACCGCCGCCGCCAACACCCGCCCCCCATGAAGCGGCAGCACGTCCACCAGCGCCTCGTCCGGCGCGTAAGGCAGCCCCGCTGTGATCCGGTAGCGGGCGAACTCGCGCGCCGTCACGCCCGCCGGGACGTCGAGGAGCGCGGTCCGCGCCACTCCCCCGGGAAGGATCAGGGCGACCGGGCCCCGGCCGTCCGCCATCCCCGCCGCCACCTCGCTCAGGGCCCGTTGGACCTCGGGCCCGCCCACGACGTTGGGGTCGAAGGGACCGGGAACGAGCGCCCCCGGGGAGAGGGGAGCCCGCGCGAAAGACCGGATGCGCGGCGTGCCGGGGCCGCCGGAGACGGAGGCCCCGGCCACTCCCGTCGCGTCGATGGCCACCAGGACGCGTGCGCGCAGAGCCCGCATCTGGCCATTATAGGCGCCTGCCTGTTATGATCCGGTTTCGGCCGGCCCTGGGGCCCCGCGGCCCACGCGGCCGCTGCCCTGTCGAGCCGGCCCGCCCCCCCCTCTCGCGGCGTCCCCGAGGAGAACGGCGGCCACCGACAGACGGACGCGCTTGCTTACGATGAACGAACGACCACCGACAGCCGCGCGACAACGAGCGCGGGGGGGGTTTTCGGAATGAAGGTCTACGAGCCATCCGCCATCCGCAACGTGGCCGTCGTCGGCCACGGAGGCTGCGGTAAGACATCGCTGGTCTCCGCGATGCTCTTCGACATGGGCGCGGTCAACCGCCTCGGCCGCGTGGACGACGGCACGACCGTCACCGACTTCGATCCCGACGAGATCGAGCGGAAGATCAGCCTGCAGACGGCCGTGGCCTACGGGGAATGGCGCAAGGCCAAGCTGAACCTGCTCGACGCGCCGGGGTACGCGAACTTCCTCTCCGAGGCGCGCTCGGCCCTTCGCGTGGCCGACGCCGCCCTCGTCGTCGTCGACAGCGTGGCCGGGGTCGAGGTCCAGACGGAGAAGGTCTGGGGCTACGCGGCCGACTACGACATCCCGCGCCTCATCGTCGTCAACCGGATGGACCGCGACCGCGCGTCTTTCGAACGGACGATGCAGTCGCTGCAGCGGGCGTTCGGCCGGGCGGTCGTCCCCCTGGCCATCCCGCTGGGCGAGGAGAAGGGCTTCGTGGGCGTGGCCGACCTCGTGGTGAACAAGGCCGACGTGTATCACGACGACCAGAGCGGGCAGTTCGCGGCGGTGGACGTGCCCGCCGAGATCAAGGAAGCGGCCACGAGCTGGCGCGAGAAGCTGGTCGAGATGGTCGCGGAAAGCAACGAGGACTTGATCGAGGAGTTCTTCGACAAGGGCACCTTGCCTCAGGAAGACTTCGTGCGCGGCCTGCGCCAGGCCGTCCTCGCCGGCCGCCTCTTCCCGGTGCTCCCGGCCTCGTCGATGCGCAACGTCGGCGTCCATCCCCTGCTGGACGCGATCGTCGAGCTCCTGCCTTCCCCCGCGGACCGGGGCGAGGTGGAAGGCACGGATCCGATCAAGAAGCAGCCCGCGACGCGCCGTCCCGCCCCCAATGACCCCTTCTCCGCCTTCGTGTTCCGCACCATCGCCGACCCCCACGCCGGGCGCATCTCGCTCTTCCGCGTTTACTCGGGCACGTTCAAGTCGGACAGCACGGTGCACAACTCCACCCGCGACGTCCCCGAGCGCGTGGGCCATCTCGAGCTGCTGCAGGGCAAGACGCAGACTCCCGTGCCCTAGCTGCAGGCGGGCGACATCGGCGCGGTGGCCAAGCTCAAGGAGACGCAGACGGGCGACACCCTCTGCGACAAGCTGCACCCGATCGTGTATCCGCCCGTCGTCTATCCCGAGCCCGCGACCACCTTCGCCATGGAGCCGAAGACGCGCGGGGACGAGGACAAGATCTCCGCCGCCTTGCACCGGCTCATGGAGGAAGACCCGGTGCTGAAGCTCTCGCGCGACGCGCAGACGCACGAGATGCTCCTGTCCGGGATGGGCCAGCTCCACATCGAGGTGATCGTGGCGCGCCTGCGCAAGCGCTACAAGGTCGAGGTGAACCTCAAGAAGCCGCGCATCCCCTACCGTGAGACGATCAAGGCCGCCGCGGAGGGCCATGGCCGCCACAAGAAGCAGACGGGCGGCCACGGCCAGTTCGGGGATTGCAAGATCCGGATGAAGCCCCTTCCCCGCGGGAGCGACTTTTCGTTCGTGGACGACATCTTCGGCGGCTCCATCCCGAAGAACTTCATACCCGCGGTCGAGAAGGGAATACAGGAGGCTCGCGTCAAGGGCTTCGTGGCCGGCTATCCCATGGTCGACTTCCAGGTGGAGCTCTACGACGGCCAGTACCACGACGTGGACTCCTCGGAGATGTCGTTCAAGATCGCGGGCTCGCTGGCCTACAAGGACGCGGTGGCGAAATGCCGGCCCACCCTGCTCGAGCCGGTCATGAAGGTCGAGATCAGCGTGCCCGAGGAATACGCGGGCGCGGTGATGGGCGATCTGTCCAGCCGGCGCGGCCGGCCCCAGGGGATGGAGCAGCGTGCCAACATGCAGGTCATCAAGGCCGAAGTCCCCCTCTCGGAGATGCTCAGCTACGACGCGGAGCTGACGTCGATGACGGGGGCCCGCGGCTCGTATCACATGGAGATGTCCCACTACGACGAGGTGCCGGGCCACCTGCAGGACAAGATCATCGCCACCTCCAGGGTCGAGCGGGGCGAGGTCCCGAGCGAGGCTTGAGAACGGACTGAATGAGACACGCCACTGCCATCCTCGTCGCCGCCTCGCTGTCCGCGGCCGCGCCGCACAGGGTGGCGTCCCAGGAGCCGGCCTCCCCACCCGCCGCCGTGCCGTCTCCCGCGCCCGCGGCGCCGTCCAACGTCAAGGTGGCGGGCCTTGAGGTGCCCGCGCCCAGGCGCACGCGCTTCGTGTCTCCCGTCTTCCCCCTGGAGGCCCAAGCGGCCGGCCAGCGCGGGATCGTCATCATCGAGCTCGTGATCGACGAGGCGGGCAAGGTGAGCACCGCGGACGTGCTGCGCAGCGTGCCCCCCTTCGACGAGGCGGCGCTGACCGCGGCCCGGCAATGGGAATACGAGATCACCAAGGTGGACGGCAAGCCCGTGCCCGTGCGGCTCACCGTGCCGATCACGTTCGCGCTGAAGCTGCCCGACATGACGCGCGAGGCGGGCATCCCCGAGCTGCGCCAGGGCGCGACACCGGGCTTTCCGATCGGCGCCAAGGGGCCGGCGAAGGTCGTCGCGGACGTCACCCTCCAGCCCGACGGCACGGTGGCCGAGGCCGCGATCAAAGAGGGCGATTCGCCCTATGCGGAGGCGATGCTGCTAACCCTGCGAACCTGGCGCTTCGCTTCCGAGGCGGAGGCGCCGCCGGTGGCCTTCCAGGTGCGCGCCGAGTTCGTTCCCGGACCGCCGCCGCGCGTCAACCTGAAGCTCTCAGGCCTCCGCACGGCGGAGCGACGCCCGGCGGACATGCCCACTGCGGCGGCCACGCCCGCTCTCCCGACGATCGCGCCCTCTCCATCTGCGGTCGCCACTCCGGCGCCCGCTCCAGCGGCGCCCGCTCCGGCGACTCCCGCTCCGGCGACTCCGCCTCCGGCTCCCGCGGCTCCCGCGCTGGCGACGCCGACTCCGGCGCCGGCGACGCCGCCGCCGACCGCGACCGCCACTCCACCGCCGCCCGTGGTCACCGCGCCGCCCGCGCCGCTCCCGCGACCGGACGCCGTGCGGCCCTCTCCGGTCGTGCCCACGCCCCCTCCCGTCGAGGTGATCCCCGGCGGGCCCGCGTCCGCACCGTCGCCCGGCACGCCGGCCACTCCGCCCTCGCCCGCTCCACGCAACGAGGCCGGCGTCTCGGCCGTGCGCGACGTCGCGCTCGGGCCGGGCGTGCCCGACCTCACGAAGGGACGGCGCCCGGTCGCGCCGCCCCTGGCCCGCATGTCGTCACTGAGCGGGGCCGTGCAGGTCCAGTTCTCCGTCGATGCCTCCGGCTCCCCTTCGATCCAGAGCGTGAATGGTCCCGATCTCCTGAAGGAAGCGGCGCGGCAGGCCGTCGCGACCTGGAGCTTCCGCCGGACGTCCGCGGAGCGCCTCTATCTCGTGGCGACCTTCAACTACGACGGCGACAAGGCCCAGGCCGAGGTGAAGCGGGCGGAGTGATTCCCGCGTCAGCGGGTCATCTTCACATACACTGGAAGCCCGTCTGGCCCGTCCCGCAGGTCTGCGAATTCTGCCTGCACCCGGAGGCGCCGGCACAGCAGATCCTCCCGCTCGCGTCCGCGCAATGGGAGTTGACGCACGTGCCCGTGGGGACGCAGGTGGCGGCCTGGCCGACGGTGGGCGCGCTGATGGCGAGGATCGTGAGGCCGCCCAGCGTGGCCGCCTGTCTCAGCAGTTGCCGCCGCGATCTCCGCGCGCCTGCAGCCGGGGGGGCGATCGGCTCGCGCAGCAGGTGCGCCTTGCTCAAACGATGCAACGCGACGCCCATCACGTCTTCTCCGACGGGAGCGCCGATCTCGGCTTCCAGCGCGCGGACGATCTGCCCCGGCGTCCGCTGCCCCGTGCAGTGACGCCAGATCCACGCGATGTTCTTGGACAGGCAGAAGGCCTTGTGACGCTCGAGGTCGTAGACGAGCACCTCTTCGGGCAGCTCGTGGACGACCAGGGCCTCCTGCCGCCTCTTGGGCTTCATCACGTAGATTCTAGCCCCGATGACCCGCGGGTGTGATCGCCTCCTGGGCGCGCCGGACGGAGAACAGGAACGTCCGGCGGAGGCATTCGCCGATCTGCAGAGGCAGGCGAGGTAACTCGTTGAAGGGACTGCCCAATCCAATCGTGGCTTCGATGGCGTTGGGCCAGCGGAGGAGGAGTGCCCGGCCCAGGGCGCCCGGCTGCCGCAGCAGGTCTGCAATCGGCACGCGTGCCCCCTGCGGAGGGCGGGCGGCGCCCCATTCCCGAAGCACGGCGGGGACGAGCCAACGCGGCAGCCGTACACGGCGCCGTCCGGCCGCGACGGCTTCGATGCGCGCGCCGAGGATCGCGTGGGCGGCCTCCAAGGCAACGAACACCCAATCCACCCGCCGGCGCCGTCCGCGCGCGAAATGATCCCAGTCGAAATCCCCGGCCGCCGACTCGAGGGCGACGGCGACGTCGCACAGCCACAGCGGGCGCAGGAGGCCATGGCGGAGAGCGTGGAGCGCGATGAGGCGCAGGTGATCCTCGGGCCCGAAGATCCGCACCGCGTCCTCGCCGGCGCCGGCGACGCGCGACCGCGCGCGCAACTCCGCCTCTTCGCGATCGTCCAGCTCGGCGAAGCCGCAATGGAGGTCCACGAGCTCCCCGATCTCCCCCCGGAGGGCGAGCGCCGCCGCCGCGTAGTCCTGACGTCCGACATAGAGGTCGATGTCTCCGCACGGCCGCAGGCCGGGCTCGGGATACAGGCTCGCCACGGCCCAACCCTTGCCCGTGATGGGCTCGACGCCGGCGCCGCGGAGGCGCTGCAACACCTCGGCGATCCGCGCCCGGCGGACGAAGTAGGCCAGGGCCTGATGGCGGTAGGCCTCGTGGAAGGCGGTCCCGGCGGGAGTGGACTCGAGCCCCGTGCCGCGCACACGTCCCCATCCCAGGCCGCCGGCGCCCGCGGCCAGGAGGACGCGCTCGACCTCGCTCAGCTCGCCCGCGGTCAGGGCGAGGGGCGGAGGCGACGGACGCCAGGCGGCGGCCAGCGCGCCCGCCGCCAGGCCGCCGAGCCGCGTCCGCGAGGCCCAGGCCGCCGCCAAGGTCAAGAGAGCCGGGTGAACACGTCCTCGGTCAGGACGGCGCGCGCCAGGTCCTCCGCTTCGCCGCGCACGCCCTTGAACGCAAGCGCGGATCGCGTGACGCGCGAGAGAGCGGCCAGCGACGGCGCGGGACGGAGACGCGCCGGCAGCGTGTGGGCCAGCAGCGCGATCGTCGCCCGCCCCGGAGAGAGCCGTCTCGGCCGCCAGCGCGCTCCCGGTTCGTACCGCGTCGCCAGGATCATTCCCGCCTCGAGCGGCGCCGTTCCTATGCGTGCCCCGAGCTCGGCGGCCGCGATCCTTTCCATGCCCGCATCGCCGCTTCGCCGGTTGAGAGGCCGGGCGAAGGGATGGACGCGGCCCCGTGCGTCGAGGATCGCGTACTCGTCGGAGTAGTACGTCGCGCCCGCGCGTACGAAGGCCTCGACGAGCCGGGTCTTGCCCGATCCGCTGCGCCCGGGGACGAGGATGGCGCGGCCCTGCCAGCCCACGACGCCCGCGTGCACGAAGACGAGCTTGGGGGCCAGGGCGGCCACGGACCACTCGACGTCCGTTTCGAAGGACTCGAGGACCTCGTCCATGCGGTTGGTGCGCGCCAGCCGCGCGGCGTCCGCGTACAGCAGGTGGAAGCGCCGCAGGCCCCCGCGCGGAGCCTCGTCGCCGACGATGATGGAATAGAGGCAGTCCACGCGCGAGGAGGCGCGCGCGGCCCACCCGGGGGGCAGCCGGCCCTCGATATCGTCGAGGACCGCGGGCGTGTTGGTACGGATGCCCACGCGAACGCCGTGCGCGATCCCGGTCAGAGCCGCCGTCCAGCGCAGGCGGTCCAGCTTCTGCAGGCAGGAGCTGGTTCTCTTCTGTCGAAGCCGGTTCGCGGCGAGCCCCTGGACGCGCATGCGCATGTACCGCGGGGCCATTCTACCTTCGCCTGCCGATCGCCACCCCGCTGGCCGCGGTAGACTCCCCCGGGGAATCGCGATGGGAGGGGCCGGCGCGAAGCGGCTAGGGTTCTCTCCCCGCCGACTTCCTGCTGCCCTTGGCCTTGGCCGCCGGCTTCTTCTTCTTCTCGCCGTCTTCGGCCTTGCCCTCGCCCTTCGCCTTCTTGGCCTTGGGACTGCCGCCCGCGGGCTTGGCCGCCTTCGCCTCGGGCTTCTTCTCGGTCTCGGTCTTCTTGCCCTTCTCGTCCTTCTTCTCGGGCTTGTACTCCGAGCCGAGCAGCTCGACGATGGCCATCTCCGCCCCGTCGCCCCGCCGCGGGCCCAGGCGCAGGATGCGCGTGTACCCGCCCGGACGCGTAGCGTAGCGGGCGCCGAGGTCGTCGAACAGCTTCTTCACCACCGTGAGGTCGTGGATCTCCCGCGCCACCAGCCGCCGCGCGTGCAGCCGGTCGTCGTCGCGCTTGGCCTGGGTGATGAGCTTCTCGGCGTAGGGCCGCAGCTCCTTGGCCTTCATGAGCGTGGTGCGGATGCGCTCGCGCTCGAAGAGGGCGGTAGCCAGATTGCGCAGCAACGCCGTGCGATGGGGCGTGATGCGCCCGAGCTTACGAAAGCCGACCTTATGCCTCATACTTTTCGTGGTGACCCCGCGCGGCCGCGGCGCTGCGGCCGCGCACGAGTCCTACTCCTGA
>QHVP01000214.1:0-6422 GCA_003222295.1 Acidobacteriota bacterium
ACCACCCGGAACTCGCCGAGGCCGGCCAGGTGGCGCAGCAGCGGACCGTGTCGCGTGATGAACGCCGCGTCGGCATCGGCGGGCGCCGCCACCGTCACGTCGATGCGCCGCTTGCGGTCCACCTCGTACGTCGCACGGAGCGTCCGGATGGCGGTGACCAGGCGCATGACGCGCGTCATCGCCGCCTCGTCCTCTACGTCGATCTTGCCCGGCTCCGGTACCGGGAAGGGCGCGACCATGATCGACGGACCCTCGTGCGGCAGGCGCTGCCAGATCTCCTCCGTCACGTAGGGGATGACGGGATGGAGCAGGCGCAGCGTCTTCTCCAGCACCTCCAGCAGCACCGCCCGCGTGCGCGGGCCTTCCACCGGATCCGGGAAGTAGGACTTCGCGATCTCGATGTACCAGTCGCAGAACTCGTTCCACACGAAGTGATAGAGCTCGCTTGCGGCCTGGTCGAAGCGCAGCTCGGTGAGGGCCTCCCCCACCTTCCGCGCCACGTCCTGCTGGCGGCTCAGGATCCAGCGGCTGGGCAGGGGCAGGGCGCGCCGCTCGTAGCCGGACGCCCGCTCGCCCTCCAGGTTCATCATCAGGAAGCGCGAGGCGTTCCAGAGCTTGTTGACGAAGGCGCGATAGCCGGCCAGCCGCTGCTCGCTGAGGGCGGGGTTCGTGCCCGGCGCGCCCAGCGCGGTCATGGTGAAACGGACGGCGTCCGTGCCGTGGCGGGCCACGAGCTCGAGCGGGTCGACGTCGTTTCCTTTCGTCTTCGACATCTTCTTGCCGTGCTCGTCGCGCACGAGGCCGTTGAGGAACACCACCGGGAAGGGGATGTCTCCGGCGAAGCGCATCCCGAGCATGATCATGCGCGCCACCCAGAAGAACAGGATGTCGTAGCCCGTCATCATCACGTCGCTGGGGTAGTAGCGCGCGAGATCGGGGGTCTTTTCCGGCCAGCCAAGGGTCGAGAAGGGGAAGAGGCCCGACGAGAACCAGGTGTCGAGGACGTCCGTCTCCTGCACGAGCTCGGTGCCGCCGCACTTCGGGCAGGCCGCGGGCGCGTCGCGGGCGACCGTGAGCTCGTCGCATTTCGCGCAGGTCCAGGCGGGGATGCGGTGACCCCACCAGAGCTGCCGCGAGATGCACCAGTCGCGGATGTTGCGCATCCATTCGAAGTAGGTCTTGGTCCAGCTCTCGGGCACGAAGCGGATGCGGCCGTCCTCGGCCGCGGCCAGGGCGGGCGCGGCCAGGGGGGCCATCTTCACGAACCACTGGCGGCTCAGCCGCGGCTCCACGATCGTGCCGCAGCGCTGGCAGTGGCCCAGCGGCACGGGGTGCGGCTCCGTCTTGACCAGCAGCCCTTCCTTTTCGAGCTCGGCCACGATTCCCTTGCGGGCCTCGAAGCGGTCCTGGCCGGCATACGGCCCCGCGTTCTCGTTGAGCACGGCCCGCTCGTCCATGATGTTGATGGAGGGCAGGCCCAGGCGCTGCGCGGCCGCGAAGTCGCTCGCATCGTGCGCGGGGGTGATCTTCACCGCGCCCGTGCCGAACGTGCGGTCGACGAACTCGTCCGCCACCACCGGGATCTCGCGCCCGAGCACGGGCAGCAGCACGGGACGGCCGATGAGGTGCTTGTGCCGCTCGTCCTCCGGGTGCACGGCCACTGCGGTGTCGCCCAGCAAGGTCTCCGGGCGCGTGGTCGCGACGACGATGCCGGGACCGCCTGCCTTCTCGGGGTAGCGGATGTGCCAGAGGGAGCCCGGCTCCGTCTCCGTCTCCACCTCGAGGTCGCTCAGGGCGGTCATGCAGCGCGGGCACCAGTTGACGATGTAGTACCCGCGGTAGATGAGCCCCTGCTCCCAGAGCTGGACGAAGACCTCGCGCACGGCCCGGCTCATCCCCCGGTCCATGGTGAAGCGCTCGCGGGTCCAGTCCAGCGAGTAGCCCATGATGCGGAGCTGCTTGAGGATCTTTCCCCCGCTCTCCTCCCGCCACCGCCACACCCGCGCCTCGAACTCCTCGCGCCCGAGGTCCTCCTTGCGCTTGCCCTCCTGCGCGAGCTGGCGCTCCACCACCATCTGGGTGGCGATCCCCGCGTGGTCGAGGCCGGGCAGCCAGAGGGTGTCGAAGCCGCTCATGCGCTTCCAGCGCGCGATCACGTCCTGGAGGGTGAGGGTGAAGGCGTGGCCGATGTGCAGCGAGCCCGTCACGTTGGGCGGGGGGATCATGATCGCGAAGCGCGGCCTTCCGGACGCCGCGTCGGCGGTGAAGAACCCGCTCTTCTCCCAGAAGGGATACCAGCGCGATTCGACGTCCTTGGGCTCGTAGGCCTTGGCGAGTTCGGTGGGCATGACGGGGGCGCGCGGGCGCCGGCTAGGTCTGCTGCAGCTCCGCCTTCAGGCGGTCGATCTCCTTCTTGATCAGGTTCTCCGCCAGATCGGGGATGACTTCCCACGCGATCTCGCGGATCACCTTCTCCGAGATCTGGGCCACCACGCGCTGCGCGATCTTCTCGACCATGTCGACGGGCACTCCGACCTCCGCTGCGGCCGAAGAGGGAGCCGGAGGCTCCGGCGCGCTCGTGGGTGCGACCGCGGCGAACGAGGACTCGGCCGCCGGTGGCGCGACCTCTCGCGGCTCCGGCGCCCGCTTCTCGGGCTCGTGCGCGCTCGCGCCCCCGGCATCGTGCCGAGCCGCCGGCGTCCCCGGAAGGTCCGCCTGCCGGACCCACCCGAACCCTTCGCGCACCGTCTCCGGAGCCGCGGCCGACGGGACGGACGGAGCCGCCGGCGAGCCGACTACGTCCTGCGTGCGCACGTATCCGAAGTCTTCGCTCCCGGATCCGAGGTGTGCGTCCGCCGACTGGTGGGCGTGCGGAGTCGCCGCCGGCGCGGCCGCCGGCTCCTCTTCGAAGACCTCGTCGAACGTCGCTTCGGACGCGGAGGCGGTGGCGGAGGCGGACTCGACGCTGGCCTGGGCGCGCATCTCCAACGGAACCTCGACCGTCGGTTGAGCCCAGGGAGACGGGGTGTCGTTCAGGGTGTCTTCGGCGACCTCACCCTGGAGCGTGGCCGACTCCTCGGCACTCACGTCCATCAGCTCGTCCGCCTCCGGCAGGTCGTCCACGTACGAAAGCTCTTCGCGAGCCGCGGCCACCCGCGCCGGAGGCGGCAGGGGCGGCTCTTCATAGACGACCGACTTCCCGATCTCGGTGTAGGACGGGGTGATCATCGTCGGCGTCTCCAGCGGCTCGTCGGTGATGAAGCTCGGCTGCGCCGTCCGGAAATCATCGGAGTGGCCGGTCGCGTCGGGACGAGCCGCCGGCGGCGGGTAGGCCGAGCTCCCCGCCATGGGGCTCGCGCTGGCGGGAGGTGCGGACACGGGCGCGGGCGCGGGCGGCGGAGGCGCCGCCGCGGTCCGCGTCGGAGCCACCGTGCGGGTGCCGGCCTGGCTCAGAAGGTCTTTCACCTTGGCGATCAGCGTCTGGGGCTCGAAGGGCTTGGCCAGGAAGCCGTCGCAGCCGACGCGGTTGGCCCGATCCTGATCGAAGGGCTCGAAAGCACCCGTCAGCAGCAGCACGGGGATGTGGGCCAGCGACGGGGTCTTCTTGATGAAATCGCAGACCTCGTAGCCGTCCTTCTCCGGCATGATGATGTCGCAAAGGACGAGGTCGGGTCGGACGTCCTGCACCTTCTCGACCGCCAGCCGCCCGTTCCCCACCGTGACGACTTCGAAGTCCTCATCCGAGAAGGTCAGCTCGATGACTTTCTGGATGGTGATGCTGCCGTCCGCAAGCAGGATCTTCTTGCCCATCGCCACTAAGCCTCCAAGGGGGACCGGACGCGCGACTGAAGATAGACCGCTCCCCCCGACCTGTCAATCAATTATCGGGATTCGGGGGCTGTCCGAGCATGCTCGCCGACACCGTGAACGGCGGCGTCAACGCGCGGGGACGGCGCCGGAAACGAGCCGCACCACGTCCTGGAGCGAGGCGCCGGGCAGGAAGACTTCCGCGATGCCGAGCTTCTTCAGCTCCGGTATGTCCTGCGTGGGGATGATCCCGCCCACGAACACCTGCACACCCTCGATCCGCTTCTCCTTCAGGAGGTCGACCACCCGCCGACAGATGGGCAGATGCGCGCCGGAGAGCATGGACAGGCCGATGGCGTCGACGTCTTCCTGGGCGGCCGCGGACACGATCTGCTCGGGGCTCTGCCGCAGTCCCGTATAGATGACTTCCATGCCCGCGTCACGGAGGGCGCGCGCCACGACCTTCGCCCCCCGGTCGTGTCCGTCGAGCCCGGGCTTGGCGATCAGGACACGGATGCGATGCTGCGCCGGAGTGGAGCTCATCCGATGGTTCAGTCTATCACTGCGCCGGTGGCGTCGGCGCGGCCAACTCACGCGCAGAAGCCCGCGCCGGCGCTGATAGTTGCTCATTCCCGGATCGGGCGGAGAACGAGGCGCGCGTCGAACGGAAACGGAAGCGGCGTGCCGATCCGGATGCGCGCAAAATCCGGATGCGCGGGGTTGAGAAGGTAGTTGAACTCCATGCGAACGATCACGCTGGGCACGCGCAGGGCCGCGCTCCTCGCTTCCGCCACCCATCGATCGCCGATGGCCTGCGAATCGCGTGGAGGTGGGTAGCCCTTCCAGCCGGAGGGGAGGTCCGCCGGGTCCACGGCTTCCACGATGGATTCATCCATCTCGCACGGCACCGCGGAGTAGGCGGGCAGGATGCCGCTGGGGAGATGGACGAGCGTCTCCACGAGAGCAAGGGAGAGCGTGGCGGACGCGTAAACGACGCGGACGCCCATGCTGTTCCAGCGCCCGCCCGTGCGCTTGGCGCCGTCCCAGGCCGTGGCGAGATGCCGCGTCTTGGTGAGTCGCCAGGCCGACGGCACTACGTGAGGACGCCGTGCTCCAGCCGGTCCGCCAGGGCCTCGACCTCGCGAGCCCCGAGATCGGTCCGCGCGAGGACGAGCGGGCGCTCTCCGCCGAGCGCGCGTTGCGGACCGGAGAGCCACGTTCGCGCCTGCCCGGCGTCGCCCTCGAACAGCTCCAACGCCTTGGCGAACACGCGCGCGACGCGCAGCAGCCGGTCGGATTCCTCGGGCTCCAGGCGTCCCTGCTCCTTGCGACGCGCGAGAGTCCGCGCGGTGATGACGATCGCGTCGGCAAGATCGGCGGTCGAGAGTCCGGAGCTGCGCTGGAATGTCTCCAGGGCGGAGAACCGCAGGCCCTTCTGCACGGCCTTGAAGATCCCGATCGGATCCTCCGCCCGCAACCCCACGAGCGAGACGAACCCGTACTCGCTCGCCGCTTCACGCACGTGGATTGCGGTACCGCGCATCTCAGCCATATGGCTGAATCTATCATGCCATCTGGCTGATATCAAACGGCGCTTTTGGGGCCGGCTAGAAGGTGGGCGGCTCCTGGTACTCGCCCCACACGTCACGCAGGGCATCGCACATCTCGCCGAGCGTCGCGTAGGCACGGGCGCAGTCGAGGATCGGGTACATCACGTTGTCGCTCGGACGGCCGCCGCCGGCGGCTTGCCTCAGGTCCTCCAGGCACTTCTGCACGCGCGCGTTGTCGCGCGTCTGCTTGAGCCGCTGCACCGACGCCGTCTGGGACTCCGCCACCGACTCGTCGATGTAGAGGATGGGGAACGGGTCCTCGTCCATGACGTAGTCGTTCACGCCGACGATGATCTTGTCCTTGCGATCGACCGCGCGCTGGAACTGGTAGGCCGCCTCCTGGATCTCGCGCTGGGGGAAGCCGCGCTCCACCGCCGCCACCATCCCGCCCATGGCGTCGATCTTGCGGAAGTACTCGAGGGCCTCCGCCTCGATGTCGCTGGTGAGCTTCTCGACGAAGTACGAGCCGGCCAGCGGGTCCGCGGTGTTCACCACTCCGGACTCGTGGGCGATGACCTGCTGCGTCCGCAGGGCGATCGTCACCGCCTCTTCCGTGGGCAGCGCCAGCGCCTCGTCCAGGGAGTTCGTGTGCAGCGACTGCGTGCCGCCCAGCACCGCGGCCAGGGCCTGCAGCGAGGTGCGCACCACGCTGTTGTACGGCTGCTGCGCGGTCAGGCTCACGCCCGCGGTCTGGGTGTGGAACCGGCACATCCAGGAGCGCGGATTCTTGGCTCCGAACCGCTCCTTCATGGTGCGTGCCCAGATGCGCCGCGCGGCCCGGAACTTCGCGATCTCCTCGAAGAAGTCGCTGTGCGAGTTGAAGAAGAAAGACAGCCGCGGGGCAAAGCTGTCCACGTCCATGCCCTCGTCCACGCACCACTGCACGTACTCGATGCCGTCGCGCAGGGTGAAGGCCAGCTCCTGGGCCGCCGTCGAGCCCGCCTCGCGGATGTGGTAGCCGGAGATGGAGATCGAGTTCCACTTCGGCATGTGCTCGGTGCAGTA
>QHVP01000214.1:6530-11423 GCA_003222295.1 Acidobacteriota bacterium
ATGTAGAGGGCCAGCATCATGGCCGCGGGCGAGTTGATGGTCATCGACGTCGAGACCTGGTCGAGGGGGATGCCGTCGAGCATCGTCTCCATGTCCGCGAGCGAGCTGATGGCCACGCCGCACTTCCCTACCTCGCCCAGGGACAGCGGATGGTCGGGGTCGCGGCCCATCAGGGTCGGCAGGTCGAAGGCGATGGAGAGGCCGTGCGAGCCGTGCTCGAGCAGGTACTTGAACCGCGCGTTGGTCTGGGCGGCGGTGCCGAAGCCGGCGAACTGCCGCATGCTCCAGACCTTGCCCCGGTACATCGTCTCGTGGATGCCGCGCGTGTAGGGAAACTGGCCGGGATCGGCGAGGTCGCGCGCGTAGTCGAGGCCAGAGACGTCCTCCGGCTTGTAGAGCGGCTCGATGGGACGGCCGGAGATCGTCGTGAAGGGATTCCGCGGCGATCGCCGCCGGTCGGCAACGGGCGGGTTCTCCTCCAGGGCCTTCTTCATGCGCGGGCCTCGCCCAGCAATTTCACCACGTTTCGCTCACGAATTCAGCACTCAGAGCGGCCGGACCAGGACTTCGACCGCGCGCTCCCAGGTGTGGAGGGCCGCATCCCGCGCGGCGGCCTGGCCCATCCGCTCGGCCCGCCCGCGATCCTCGGCCAGGGCATCGAGATGTCCGGCGACGGCTTCCGGGGTACTCGGCCCCACCAGCCCGTTCTCGCCGTGGCGCACCAGCACGGCCGGTCCTCCGCTGTCGGCCGTGGTGATCACGGCCTTGCCGGAGCGGAACGCCTCCAGGGTGACGAACCCGTAGTCCTCGTTCCAGGGCGCGAAGTATACGGCGCGGCAACGCGCGTAGTGCGTGACGAGCTCGGCGTCGGAGACGCCGCCCAGCATCTCGATCCTTCCCTCGAGCCCCAGGTCCTTGATGCGCTCGCGCAGCAGGCCCGCTTCCTCGCCCTCGCCCGCGATCTTGATGGCGAGGCGCTGGTCCTTCATCTTCGCGGCCGCCTCCACCAGGAGGCCCAGGCGCTTCAGGGGCGTGAGGCGCGAAACCGCGAAGACGTAGTCGCCGTAGCCGTCGTTGCGGTACGGCCGCACCGGAGGCGGAGGGTAGAGGAGCTCGCTGGGGATGCGACCGAAGCGCTGCAGGCGGGCCTGGATCGTCTTGCTCTGCGCGATCAGTCGGTTCACATTGCGCGTCAGCAGCCAGCGGTCGAGGGAGTGGAAGACCCGCCGGCGCACCCCTTCCTTCAGCTTCCCCTTGCGGCCGAGCCCGCGCACGAAGCGCTCCCAGAGGTCGTAGTACTCGCGCATGCGGTGGTTGAGCCAGCAGACGTGGTGCCAGTGGCGCACCGCGTACGAAGGGAACCGCAGAGAGATCACCTGGTCCACGGGCTGGCCGTCCGCCGTCTCCCCCACGTCCGTGAGCCAGTTCGCCCAATACGCGGAGAGCTGCCGGCCGAAGCGGTTCTGCGGCGTCACCATCACCTCGGAGAGGTATCCCGCCGAGCGCAGCGCGGCCGCCGTCGCCTCCGCGATGGCGAGGTGGCCTCCGCGCACGAAGAGCGCGCCGGAAGTGACGACCAGTATCCGCTTCGTCCGGCTCACGGGGCGGGGGCCGTCTCCCGCGTCCGCACCACGCGCGCGGGCACGCCTACCGCCACCGCGCCCGCGGGCAGGTCCTCCGTGACTACCGCGCCCGCGCCCACGACCACGTGGTCGGCGATGCGCACGCCGTCCATGACCTTGGCCCCGGCCCCCAGCCACACGTTCTCGCCCAGCGTGATGCCCTTCGAGGGCCGCTCCTGCTCGACGACGGGGACGCCTGGCTGTTCGAAGTCGTGGCCGCCGCCGACGAGGTAGGTGTAGGCGGCAAAGAGCCCGTAGCGTCCCACCGTCACCTGCGAGCCGGAGAAGATCTCGGAGTGGAACCCGATGTTGACGTGGTCGCCGAGCGTGATGTCGCCGTCCTTGCAGGAGAGGATGGTGCCGCGGCCGAGGAACACGCCGTTGCCCACCCGGATCCCGCTGTTGGTCGTGCCCTTCGCGTCGAGGAGGACGAGGTCGTCCACCACGACGTCGTCGCCGAGGTGGACCTTGTGCGGATGGCGCACCACCACGCCCTGTCCGAACGTCGGGTTGCGCCCCACCGATCCCAGCATCCAGCGATAGGCGATCCGGCGCAGGACGAGCCCGAGGGCGCCCGGAACCCAGGACGTGAAGAGCACCACGCATTCATAAAGGATCAAGCGGCCGAGGCTGCGGCTGCCCACGACAAGGTCCTGGTACGTCGCGAGCGAGGAGGATTTCGAGTCCCGGAGGGCACTCTGGATCGCAATGGGCCGGGGCTCGCGCAAGGTTGGTCCTTTCCGGCGGGCCACTGTATCATGCGGTGTTTTCGGCACATGCACGACCGCCTTCCCTCTTCCGGCGTCCCCTTTCGAGCGTGAAGGAGGCGCCGCCCCTGGCCTCGCCCGCTGCGCGGGCGGCTGTCGTGGCGCTCGTCGTCTTCGCGGCCGGGTGCGGGGGGTCGAATCCGATCGGCCCCATGCCGTCCCCCAGTCCGAGCCCGACGGCCCAAGCGGGGGGCGCCATCGCGGGCCGCTACACGCTGTCGATCACGCCCTCCGCGTCCTGCGCGATGTCGCGCGCCCCGATCACGTTCCTCATGACCGGGGCCGACGCGGGCGCGACGACGCATCCCGGCGTACAGGTCCTGCTCGACCCCAACGGATTCCGCCTCGAGCTGGAGGCGGTGTACGAGAATTTCTCCATCCACGGCGGACTCGGCACGCCGGATGGCGGCGTCGTCTCCGATCAGGGCCAGAGTGTCTTCGTGCACGCGATCGGCGCGGGCCCGGTGCTGCGCGCGACCGATAGCCGCGGCGAGGTGCTGACGGGAACCCTGGCCGGATACCTCGCGCTGGCCGCCATCGGCGACTTCGAGGGAACGCTCGGGACCTGCTCCGCGGCCGACCACGCGCTGAGCCTGCGCACGCGATGAAGCGCATCTGGCCCTTGCCCCTTGCCGGCGCCGCGGTGCTGCTGGTGGGACACGCCGACGTGCGTCCCTCCGCCGCGGCGGCACCCGAGCCCGTGCGGGTCCGGGCCAGTGCGGCCTTCGCGTCCTGCCTGGCGCCGGCGCTGGACGCCGTGGCCCTCGCCGCGGGCATGCCCGTCGTGCTCACGACCGCCGATCCCGATCCTCCGCAGGACGCCGACCTCGTGGTCGGAGACGACGTGGAGATGACGCGGCTCCTCGAGAGCGGGACGGCCGAGGTCGCGAGCGCGGTGGACCTCGGCCAGATCCCGTGGGTGACGGTCGTGCCCGAGGGCTCGCCGCGCGGATCCGTGACCGCGTTCGCGACGGAGCCGGTGTCCATCCTCGGGGGCCGGGCCGCGCGCGAGGCGCGTGCGTCCCTGGGCACGCTGGACGCCGGACGTCTCGCCGTCACGAGCGATGCCGGCGCGCTGCGCCGCGCGCGCTACGCGCTGGTGCCGCGCTCCCTGGCCGGGGCCGGGGAGCGGCGCGCGTCGGCGGTGCGCCCGCTGGTGGCCACGGCCGCGCTCATCACCCACTCGCCGCGACGCGCGTCCGCCGCCCGCCTGCTCGCGCGTCTGGCGGGGACGGAGGGACGGCGGGTGCTCGGGGCCTGCTTCGATCCGATGCCCGCGGCGAGCGCACAGGCGGCGCCGGCCCGCACCGCCGCTGGCTACGCCCAGTCCGTCGTGGACTGGTGGCTGCCCGCATGCTCGCTCGCGAGCAACCGCTACGTCGATCCCATCGAGGTCCTCGGACCGCCCGACGCCATCAACCTGGGCGGCCAGGACAACTACCTCGGCTTCATCAGCCTCGGCCAGGGCGGCTACGTCACCGTGGACATGGGCGTCATCTTCACGGACGCCGATGGACCCGACGTCCGCGTCTACCAGACCGTCACCGGCGAGCCCGTGACGCTCTACGCTTCCGCGAACCCGCAAGGCCCGTTCACGCTCGTCGGCCTGCGCGTGCCCTGCGGCGTGCGCACCGGGGGCGGCGTCTTCTCGAACCACTGCGACTTCGACCTCCACGACGGCGGTCTCGCGTCCGCGCGCTACCTCAAGATCGAAGACGGCGAGATCTATCCCTGCCTGGCCAGGGGGACGGTGACGGAGGGAGCCGACATCGACGCCGTCGAGATCCTGAGTGGGCACAATTGAAGCGCTCCGCCCTCCTCGTCGCCAAGATCGCGGTCAGCATCGCCCTCCTCGCCTACCTGCTCTCCACGACCGACCTCGACGCGCTGCAGCGGCGCGTCCGGGCGGGCGACACGCTGCTCGCGATCTCGACCTGGCGCTGGCGCGTGCTCCTGCAGGCGCAGGGCTACACCGCGCCCCTCGCCCACCTTTCCGGCTCGTACCTCGTCGCCACTTTCTTCAACAACTTCCTGCCCAGCAACATCGGCGGCGACGTCATCCGCGTGCGCGACAGCTCGCGCCTGACCGGATCCACCACCACGTCCCTGGCCGTGGTCGCCATCGACCGCATCCTCGGCCTCGGCGCCCTGTACGTGCTGGCCCTCGTGGCGTTCCTGGCCGGAGGCCCCGAGGTCCGTGCGCTGGCGGGAGCGAGGTCGGTGCTCCTCGCGCTCGGGCTGGTGTTCGCCGGCCTCGCCTACGTCTTCTTCCGGCCCGGCATCGCCAGGCGCGTCGTGAGCGTTTCGGGCCTGGCCCGGCTGCCGTGGGCGCTCAAGCGCTTCGAGACCGTGCAGTCCGCCGTGCACGTCTACCGCGCGCAGATGCACGCGGTGTGGATGGCGTTCCTCGGCAGCGTCGCGCTGCAGGCCATCGTGGTCTATTACTACCTCACGGTGGCGCGGGCGCTCCGCATCCCGCTCCCCCTCTCCGCCTGCTTCCTGAT
>QHVP01000215.1 GCA_003222295.1 Acidobacteriota bacterium
AAGGCCTCGGGATCGACGCCGAGGATCGCGTACAGCTCGGGAGAGCAGGTCACGCGGTCCGCGCCCAGAGGCCATTCCCAGCTCCCGATGTGCGCGATCCCCTGCGCCACCTCGAGCTGCTGCTCGCGGTCCTGGAGCGACGCGGCCAGACGTTCCTTGTCCGCCAGGGACTGGGCCAGCTCCCGCGTGCGGGACTGGACCTGGCGGCGGAGCACGCGGTTCCAGACGATCGTGGCCCCCCCGATGCCCACGACGGCGGCGAGGCCCAGGGTGAGCGGCAACGCGAAGTCGCGCCAGGTCCGGGGCCCCGGCGCGATCACGAGGTGCTGCTCCACGAGGTGATTGAACCGCCCCGTCTCGTGCAAGCGGTTCAGCGCCTCCCCCACCCAGGAGAACTGCGGGCCGCGCCCTTTGGCCGTCGCCAACGCATAGGGCACGGAGCGCAGGGGCAGCTCGGCCAGGTCGTCCAGTCCCAGGTCGCGGGCGGCCGCGCGCAGGGCGAGGCCGTTGCCGGCGGCGCCCGCCACCTTGCCGTCGCGCACGGCGCGCAACGCGTCGGAGAGGTTGTCGGCGGGGACGATCTCCGGCCGGCGGCTCGCGTCCAGCTCGGTGAGGAGCGTGAAGGTCAGCGTCCCCGGAGACACGGCGATGCGGACGCCCGCCAGCTCCTCGATGGTGCGCGGAGCGTGCCCGTGATCCGCGAACACGACCTCCTGCTGGAAGGTCCAGGTCTGGGCGACCAGGTCGTACCGCCGGGCGCGCTCCTCGGTGAGGGGCAGGCTGACGAGGTCCACCCGCCCGGCGTCGAGGTCCCGCAGCACGGTCCACCAGTCCCGCAGGCGGACGTCGATGCCCACGCCGGCCTCGCGACCGAGGGCACGGATCAGCTCGACGTTGAACCCGTGGGGCTCACCGTGTCCATCGAGGTACTCGTAGGGCGCGAAGGTCGCGTCGCCGCCGTAGACGATGACGACGGACGGGTTGATCGACGGCTCGGGCGCCCCCACGGAGGCGGCGGCCGGGGCGACGACGCAGAGGGCGATGCCGGCCCCCGCCCATCGGCACCATGCCGCCGTCAAGAGGGCCGGCGGTGATCGCCGGCGGCGGCGGGAGGCTCGGCGCGCGGGACCACGATGGTGAGGGCGTCCCGGAGCCGCTCGAGGGCGGAGGGCTGCACCACGCGCACCTCGCGCACGCGGCGGGCCCCCGCCGCGCGTGCGGCCTCCGTGGAGAGGGCGTCCGTCAGCACGAGGTCCGCCACCTTCACGAGACGCTTCCATTCGCGCGGCGTGGCCAGGAGCCGGGTCTCGACCAGGATCTCGTCGCCGCGGAGGCTGCGCAGGAAGACGGACGCGAAGGGCAGCACCGTGGGCGAATGCGACAGGAACAAGACGATGCTGCCCGCGGGGAGAGCCGCGACCGCCCGGCGGTCGGGCTCTGCGACTTCCAGGGTGACGACCTCCACCGACGCCCCCGGCGAAAGCGCGCGCACCGCCGCCACGTGATAGGGAAGCACGAGGGTCAGCGCGCCCGCCACGCGCCCGGGCTCGCGCGCGACGTCTTCGACGGTGCAGGCGGTGGCGGGGATGCCCAGGAGCTGCTTGAGCTCGTGCACCAGCAGCTCTCCCATCTCCGGTGAGGGATCCACCACGACCACGCGGTCGGGCGGCGCGGCGGCCAGCCAGCGCTCGACGGCCGCGCGGATGTCCGCCCCCGAAAACCCCTTGCGGAACGCCGCGTGCAGCGCGAGCCGGATCATCTCGTCGAGGCCCTTGGCCTCGGGCAACGCGCTGACCCCCGCCCGGCGGACGAACACCCCGGAGCCGCGCTGCAGCTCGACGTGACCCGCTTCCTCGAGGTCCTGGTACGCGGCGGAGACGGTGTTGTGGTGGACCTTGAGGCGGCGGGCCAGCGAGCGCACGCTGGGCAGCCGCTGGCCATGGGCGAGGCTGCCGTCGAGGATCTTCAGCTCGAGCTGGGTGACGAGCTGGTCGCGGATGGGAACACCGCCGCGGCGATTGAGGACGATGTCCAGCGCCATCCCGCTCGATCCCTCCTGCGGGGAGGTGCCGTTGCGCCTCGGCCCTCCTTCTGGACCCACCCCGCCGCTCGCGCGAAATGAATCCGCACGCGCTGCGCACCTGATTGGCGAGGTGCGCGGATTATGCCACCGTTTGCGACGCCTCACTTGGCCGACAGTGTCCCGCCCATCGCCTCCCGGCGGCGGAGCCGATCCGCGCATGCCGGAGGCCGTGGTGCGCCGGGTGGCGGACGCGCACGCGGGACCGCATCAGGTCTGGGTGGCCCCCGGCGTCGAGCACGTCGGCGCCGTCCTCCATCCCGATCACTGGCGGGTGGTGCTCACCTTCCTCGACGCCGCCGGCGTCTGAGCCGGACGCGGCGCCGCCGGTGCCCGGCCCGACAGCTCGTCCGCGGTCACGAACTGCGGCTCGATGTCCACGGGTACGCCCTGCAGGCGGTCGAGCACGCGCTGCACCTCCGGACGCACCACCGCGCGCCGGGCGAGCATCTCCCTGGCCGCCGCGTAGTCGCCCGCCGCCTGCACGGTCATGATCTCGCGTGTGAGGGCCGCCACCGCGTCCTTGACCCGCGCCGGCACCACCGTGAAGGTGCCGTCGGGGCCGATCTTGAACGCGCCGGCGTCGATCAGGGTGTTGAGCTGGAGCGCGATGCCCTTGCCGTGCGCCTCCGTCAGGCCGAAGCGGATAGAGCGGAAGGTGGAGGCGAGGAAGGTGGTGTACATCGTCCGCCCCAGATCCTTGCCCAGCGTGCCCTTGTCGACCAGGTACTGCAGCGCCCAGACGGACGGTGGTCGACCGCCCGCCCACGGTGATGTTGTGGGGCCCCAGCCCGTGCATCAGCTCGTGCATGAGGATGTGCGTGAAGAACGCGTCGAACGACACGTCCTTGCCGTCGGCCAGGGGCAGGGCGACGCGCGCGATCGGGAGCAGGGCCTTCTTGAACTTGGCCTCCTGCATGTTCTTCAGCATGACGCGCTTCGAGCCCTTCTCCTGCACCATCCGCTCGTCGTTGGGAAGGTTGTAGGCGGCCGTCTGCACGCCGCGGTTGCCGTCGCCGGCGGCGAAGATCACGTTCACCACGCGGATCGGCGAGAGCGCGCCCAGGCTCGGATTGCGCAGGCCTGGATCGATGGGCAGGTGGTTCTCGATGTCCTGCAGCTCCGCCCCGAAGCGCGCCAGCTTCGCCGTCTCCGCGTCGTCGCGCACGGCGATGAAGGCCTCGAAGGCGGCCTTGGCGTTGAACCACTCGTCCTCGTAGACCTCGTAGGGGCCGATGGTGGGCTCGACGGATGCGTCCAGCTCCATCCAGGCCACGTCGGAGTCGTAATAGTCGTTGGACACGAAGGCGGCCGCGCGCCGGGTCAGGAAGTTCTTGAGGGTGGGCTGCTGGGTGAGGGCCGCCGCTTCGCGCAGCAGCTCGGCCGCGCGCGCGAGCTCGCCCTGGTA